>JAEXWS010000194.1 GCA_023406225.1 Bacillota bacterium
TAGCCGTAGGGGGCGGTGCGGCCCACATGGACCATGCCCATGGCGCCGTTGGCGAATTTATAGACCGCCACGCCCGTCTCGTCGTCCCCGGCCTCCCGGAACTCCGGGTGCTTGAAGGTGCTGCCCATGGCGTAGACCTCGGTGGCCTCCGCGCCCAGGAACCAGCGCATGAGGTCGATATCGTGGATGGCCATGTCCAGGAAGATGCCGCCGGAGGTCTTGGCGAAGCGGATGGCGCCCTCCACAAAGGCCTCGGGGTCGATGCCGGTGGCCTTGACCAGATAGGGCGTGCCGATGGCGCCCTCCTCCACCTTCTTTTTGGCGTAGGCATAGGACTTGTCATACCGGCGCATGAAGCCCAGCATGAACGTCAGCTCCGGATGGCGCTCCACGGCCGCCTCCGCCTGCTTGCACTGGGCCACGTCCACGCCCAGGGGCTTTTCGGAGAACACGTGCTTGCCCGCGTCCAAGGCGGCCTCGATCTGCCAGCAGTGTTCCGGAGACGGGGTGACGATGACCACGGCATCCAGGTCCGGATCCTTGACCATCTCCCGGTAATCGGTGTACACCTTTTGGACGCCCAGTTCCTTTTGGGCGTATTCCAGCTCGGCGGGCATGATGGAGCAGGCGGCCGTCAGCTCGGAGTTGGGGATCTTATTGGCGATGTTTTCCGCGTGGACCCGGCCCAGACGGCCCAGACCCGCGATGCCGATGCGAAGTTTTTTCAATATCTGTTCCTCCCATGGGGGCGGCGCGCCGCCCCGGTTCTCGATGTGGCGGATTTACTTCTGAACGGGGGCCTTCTCCTCGGCGGGGGCGTGGGTCACCGTGGCCAGACGGCGGCGCTTGGCCTCCATGTTGGCGCGGATGACGTCCATCAGCACGGCCAGGATGATGACAAGGCCCAGCACGATGTTCTGCACGGCGGAGTCGATGGAGAGCATGGTGAAGCCGTTGCGCAGCACGGAGATGATGAGGCAGCCCAGCATGGTGCCGAACATGGTGCCCTTGCCGCCGGTGAAGGACGCGCCGCCGATGATGCAGGCCGCGATGGCGTCGGTGTCATAGGGCTGGGTGGCGTTGGAGCCGTTGCAGATGCCGCTGCGGCCCACGGACACGATGCCGGCCAGGGCCGCCATGACGCCGGAGAGGGTGTAGCAGAAGGTGAGGACGTTGGCGGTGTTGATGCCGGAGAGGCGGGAGGCCTCGATGTTGCCGCCCGCGCAGTAGATGGACCGGCCCAGACCCGTCTTGCTCAGGAAGATGTGCATGATGATATAGAGGATCAGCACCACCACAAAGCTCACGGGGAAGCCGTTTTTGCCGCCGATGGTGGTGAAGCCCAGCCACTCCACGGACTTGGGGAAGTTGTTGATCATCTGGTTGCCCGTCACCACCAGGGCGAGGCCCCAGAGCACGTTCTTCATGCCCAGGGTGGACACGAAGGGGTGGGGCAGGTGCAGCCGGGTGAGCATCAATCCGTTGATGCAGCCGATGGCGCCGCCGGCCAGGATGCACACCACCATCATCAAAAGGCCGCTCTCCACGCCGGCTTTGTTCATGGCGCCCATCAAGCAGGCGCAGAACACGGCGTTGGCGCCCACGGACAGATCGATGCCTGCGGTGATGAGGCACAGCAGCATGCCCACGGACAAAAAGGCGTTGAAGGCGGTCTGCTTGAAAATACCCATGATATTGCTGATGCTGTAGAAATTCTTGTTGGCCAGCGCCAGGATCACGCACATGATGATCAGGGCCAAAATGGTGCCCATCTGGATACTGGAGCCGCTTTTCCTCTTAGTCATCTAAACTTCCTCCCCACGCTGCTTTCATAATATCCTCCTGATTGAAATGCGGGCTGTCCCGGTCCACGGTGGCCATGACCCGGCCGCCGCGCATGACGACCACCCGGTCGCTCATGCCCAGGATCTCCGGCATTTCAGAAGAGATCATGATGACGCACTTGCCGGCCTTCACCAGGCTGTTCATCACATTGTAGACTTCGACCTTGGCGCCCACGTCGATGCCGCGGGTCGGCTCGTCAAAGATGAAGATGTCCGCGTCGGTATTGAGCCATTTCCCGATCACGACCTTCTGCTGGTTGCCGCCGGAGAGCTGGCCCGCGATCTCGTCCAGAGAGGGCGTTTTGATCCGCAGGGTCTGGATGTGCTGCTGCCCGGAGGCCTCGATTTTCTTCTCGTTCAAAAACGCGCCGGAGCTGTGCTGTTTGAAGCTGGAAAGCACCAGATTCGTCCGCACGGACTGGGCCAGCACCAGGCCCTGCCCCTTCCGGTCCTCGGTTAGCAGGGCGATGCCCGCGGCGATGGCCTGCTTGGGACTGCGGATCGCGTGCTCCTTTCCGTTGACCTGGATGGTGCCGCCGTCGATGGGGTCCGCGCCGAAAATGGCCCGCGCCGTCTCCGTCCGTCCGGCGCCCACCAGGCCGGCAAAGCCCAGGATCTGCCCGCCGTACGCCTCGAAACTCACGCCGTTGAGCACGCCGCCGATGGTGAGGCCCTCCACCTTCAGCTTGCAGGGCCCCTTTTCACCGAACTCCTTGGGGAACTGGTTTTCCAGCGTCCGGCCCACCATGGCGGTAATCAGGGAGTCGTTGGTCCAGTCCTGGATGTCCCGGGTCTCGATAAACTCGCCGTCGCGGATGACGGTGACACGGTCGCACAGCTCGAAGAGCTCCTCCAGCTTGTGGGAGACGAACAGGATGCCGATGCCCCGGGCCTTCAGCTCCCGGCAGGTCCGCATGAGCTGCTGGACCTCTTTCTCGCCCAGAGAGGAGGTGGGCTCGTCCATGATGATAAGCTTGGCGTCGATCAAAACCGCCTTGGCGATCTCGATCATCTGCTGCACGCCCATGCCCAGGGTGCCCGCGGGCTTGCGGGGATCGATGTCCTGGCCCAGGGAGGCCATGACCTCCTTGGCCCGCTCATGCATGGTGGAGTAGTCCAGCAGGGGACCCCGCCGCAGC
The DNA here is from genome assembly GCA_023406225.1 of Bacillota bacterium. GTDB lineage: Bacteria > Bacillota > Clostridia > Oscillospirales > Oscillospiraceae > Oscillibacter. The sequence goes on from JAEXWS010000194.1 coordinate 2,984, forward strand.
CACTTGTTGATAAAGATGTTGTCCGTCACGCTCAGCAGCCGCTCGATGTTCAGCTCCTGATAGACGCACGCGATGCCCGCCTGGGCGGACTCGTTGGGATTGCGAAAGACCTTTTTCTCGCCGTTGACGAAGATCTCGCCCTCGTCGGCCATATGAACGCCGGTAAGCACCTTGATCAGCGTGGATTTTCCGGCGCCGTTTTCGCCGATCAGACCGTGGATCTCACCCGGCTTAACAGCGAGCTGCATGTTGTGCAATGCAACCACGCCTGGAAATCGCTTTGTAATATTGTTCAGCTCAACTATGTATTCGCCCACCTGAATATCACCTCAACTTCTCCCGGATCGCAGCTCGGGGATTCAAAAAACGACAGGCCGCGCGGAACAAAAGGACGTTCCGCCTGAAAAAAGGCGGCGGCCCCGCCCCGGTTTTACCGGGACGGGGCCCACCGCATATGGGTTATGGTTTCTTGGGAGGCTTGGATCAGGCCAGATAGCCCTGCAGCTCGTCCAGACGGGCCTGGGCGGTGTCGGGATCGACGATGGTGGCGCCGGCGTCGATGAACTCGTCCAGCTTCTCGCCCTGGAGGGCGCGGACCACGGCGTCCACGGAGTTATAGCCCATGTTGTAGCCCTGCTGGCACACGGACATGGTCAGCTCGCCGGCCAGGATGGACTTGCAGGCGGACTGGATGCCGTCGAAGCCCAGGAACACGGTGTTCTCATAGGCGGGGTTGCTGGCGGCGGTGCGGGCCGCGGCCATGGCCATGTCGTCGTTGTTGGCGCAGATGACGGCGATGCCCTCGGGGTGGTTCTGCATGATGGCCTCCATGCACGTCACGGCCTGGTCGGCCACGGCGTTGGCATACTGGGTCTCATCTTCCAGGAAGACGCCGCCGACGGACTCGATGCCCGCCTTGTAGCCGGCCTTGCGGGCCTCGTTGGTGGAGTCGCCCTGCACGCCGCAGATCTCGATGCACTTGATCTCGTCCCAGCCGCGCTCCTTGGCCAGCTTCGCGGCGGCTTCGCCGCCCAGCTTGCCGGCGGCCTCGTTGCCGGTGCCCACGAAGGAGAGGACCTCG
>JAEXWS010000230.1 GCA_023406225.1 Bacillota bacterium
GGTCGTTGGCGCTGTCCAGATCGGCCTCGAAGACCCTGCCGTCCAGCCGGACCAGGACCTTCTTCCCGCCCAGGGGCAGGAAACCGGCGTTCTTCACGCTCTCGTCGAAGCCCTCCCGCGTCTGGAACAGAGTGAACTTATCCCGGTAGGGGGCGGAATCGTAGGGGCAGAAGACGGCGCAGTTGCCGCATTCGTTGCACATCCGGTCCACATGCAGGATCTCATGCCGCCCGTCGGGGAGTTCCACCACCACGTTGGCCCGGTTGGGGCACACGTCGGCGCAGCACTCGCACACCACGTTGCAGGTGAGGCACCGCTCGCCCTCGCACTTGGCGGACTCGCACAGAACGCCCTTCTTGGCCAGGGCGTCGGCCCGGGAGGCCACGGCCTTGGCGGGGATGGAGACGGCGTGGACCTGGCCCAGGACTGCGTTGGCAAAGGCCTGGGCGTCCGCGATGCCCTCGACCACTGTGGCGGGGCCGCGCATGGCGTCGCCGCCGGCGTAAACGCCCTCCAGATTCGTCTTGAAGTCGGGGATGCCCTTGGAATCCACGGTGATGCCGTTGGCGGTGAACAGCTCGCTGTCCACCCGCTCGCCCACGGCGGAAACCACCGTGTCGCAGTCGATGGAGACCAACTCTCCGGTAGGCTCCGGCGAACGGCGGCCGGAGGCGTCCGGATCGCCCAGTTTCATCTTCTCGCACACCAGCTTGCCGTTGGACTGCTCCTTGGGAGCCACCAGCTCCAGGAACTGCACGCCGTCCGCAATGGCGAGCTCCAGCTCCTCCGCGTCGGCGGGCATGTATTTCTTTGTGCGGCGGTAGACCAGGGTGGAGGACTTCGCGCCCGCCTTGAGGGCGGCCCGCGCGGCGTCCATGGCGGTGTTGCCGCCGCCCACCACGGCCACATGCCCAAGGGGCACGTCCTTACCGGCCTTTAGGTCTTTCAGCCAGCCGATGACGGGCACCACATTGCCGGGCACGTCCAGCCGTCCGGCCTTCCACGCGCCCACGGCGAAGAAGATGTGGGTGTAGCCCTGGGCCTTCAGGTCGCTGACGGCGGGGGCGGGGGTGTTCAGCTTCACCTCCACGCCCATTTTGAACAGCAGCGCCGCGTCCTTATCGATGGCCTCGTCGGAGATGCGGAAGCCGGGGATGACCTGGCGGACCACGCCGCCCAGGACGCCGGATTTTTCAAAGATGGTCACGGGAACGCCCGCCCGGCCCAGGAAGTAGGCGGCGGACATGCCGGTGGGGCCGCCGCCGATGACGGCGGCTTTCACGCTGGTATCGGTGGGGGCGGGGGCCTTTACCTTCGCCATGTAGGCATCGTAACCGCGCTCCGCCGCCACCAGCTTCGTGGCGCGGATATTCACCGGCTCGTCATAGAAGTTGCGGGTGCACTTCGTCGTGCACCGGTGGGCGCAGATGGTGCCGGTGATAAAGGGCAGGGGGTTCTTCTCGGTGATAAGGCGCAGGGCGGAGGCATATTCGCCCTTGCGGCAGAGCTCGATGTACTCCGGGATGTCCTGGCCGATGGGGCAGCCGCCCTTGCAGGGCGCGGTGAAGCAGTCCATCAGGGGGACCTTTTCGTAAAGCTTCCGCCTCGGCAGGGGCTTGACGGCCTTCACATGGTACTTGTCGCTCCGGGCAGAGAGGGCCAGAGCCTCGATGGCTGTGACGTCGACTCCGGTGAAGGGGGCGAAGTCCATGGCGTCCAGCTTGTCGCCAATCTGGCTGAACCGCTGGTAGCCGCCGGGCTTCAGCTCGGTGGTGGCCATGGTGATGGGCCAGATGCCGCAGGCAAAGAGTTTGTCGATGTTGAACGCGTCCGCGCCGCCCGCGTAAGAGAGGCGGAGCCTGCCGCCGAACTCCCGGGCCATCTGGGCGGCCATGGTGGTGGTCAGGGGGAAGAGGCTCTTGCCGGCCATGTACATCTCGCCGCTGGGCAGCTCCCCGGCCTTCACGTCCACGGGGAAGGTGTTGGAGAGCTTGAGGCCGAATTCCAGACCATGGCGCTCCGCCAGGGCCAGCAGGCGGTGGAACATGGGCACCGCGTCGGCGTACTGGAGGTCCTCTTTGAAATGGTGATCGTCAAAGGCGATGTAATCGTATCCCATGCCGTCCAGAATGGCGCGGGCGGTCTCATAGCCGAGGATGGTGGGGTTGCACTTGACGAAGGTGTGGAGATGCTTCTTCTCAATCAGATAGCTGGCGATGCGCTCGATCTCATCCGGCGGACAGCCGTGGAGCGTGGAGACGGTCACACTGCGGGAGACATGGGGGGTGATGGCGTCGATATAGGCGCTCTCACCGGGGAAGAACTCCTTGAGGACCTGGATGCACTCCCGGAAAATAGGCGTGGAGGAGGCGTCCGCCATGCCGTTTAGGAATTTGTCGATTTTCTCCGTCTGCACGCCCGCCAGGTCATAGCCCACGGACATGTTGAAAACGAAGCCGTTTGGATCGCCCAGGCCGTAGACCTTCGCCATGATCTTCAGGGCGCACCAGGCCTTCACATACTCCTCAAAGGCCTGCTGGACATACAGCTCCGTGGACCACTCGCAGTTATAGCACTCGTCCTCCGCCAGGATGCAGGGCTTGTTGACGCAGGCGGCCAGCTCCGCGCCGTCCATCTTCTGGACGGTTTTCAGCTCAAAGAACCGGGCGCCGCCGAAGTAGCCGGCGATGATGTTCTGGGCAAGCTGGGTGGCGGGGCCCGCGGCGGGGCCGAAGGCGGTTTCGATGGTCTCGCCGAAAATGGGCAGTTTTTTCACGCCCGCCTTGTAGGGGCGGTGCACGCCGAACACGGAGCCGTCCCGCTGGTATTCGGTGGTGATCCAGGTCATCAATTCCCGGAAGGGAATGGGGGTCATCAGTTCAGACATATATGGTTCCTCCTCAAAATACTTCGCATTCCTCCCCGCGCCCGCGGGCGCGGAGAAAGGGGCCTGGGGGAACCATGGGTTCCTCCAGTTCTTCGCCTCCGGCGAAAGAAGAAATTGAAATCATTTTCGGCAGAGCGTGTACCTGCCGAAAATTCCCCGGCCCGCGCGTCCGGGGGACGCGCTCACCAGTCCGCGGACGGGTGGGGGAATCCAAAGGGGGGACGAGGTCCCTGCTTTAATACGCACAGTGGTTCAGCGTGCCCCAGAGCTTTTTGGAGACCTCCAGAATCTCCGCGTTCACGGCGGCCTCGTCGATGTTCACCAGCTCCCGGTCCCGCATCAGGATTTTGCCGTTGATCATGGTGGTCTGGCACAGGCGGCCCGTCATACCGAAGAGCATGTGGCCGTCTATGTTGGCGTCGCTGAAGGGGGTGTAGGGCCGGTAGTCCATCACGATCACGTCCGCCGCCGCGCCGGGCTTCAAAACGCCCAGAGTGGGGAAGCCCGCCCGGGCCGCCATTTTGGCGTTGTTCCGGAAGAGCATATCCGTCACCTCGCACCAGCCCACATTCGGCATGCAGGCGTTGTGCCGCTGGGCGCACAGGGCCACCTTGAGGGATTCCAGCATGTCGTTGGTGTAGGCGTCGGTGCCCATGCCGATGAGGATGCCTTTTTGATAGAGCTGGAGCACCGGGGAGATGCCCACCGCGTTACCCATATTGCTCTCGGGGTTGTTTACGCACATGGTGTCCGTCGCCTTGATGATGTCCATCTCGGCGCTGTTCACATGGATGCAGTGGCCGAGGATGGTCTTCTCGCCCAGGATGCCGTGGTCCTGAAGCCGCTGGACGGGACGGCGGCCGTAGTTCTGGAGGCTGTCGTACACGTCGTTCATGCCCTCGGACACGTGGATGTGGAAGCCCACCCGACCGTTGTTGGCTGCGGTCATCCGCTCAAAGGTGCCGTCGGAGATGGTGAAGAGGGCGTGGCCTCCGAACATGGCCTTGAGCATGTCGCTGGGATGGCTCTCGCAGTAGTCGATGAAATCCTTGTTTTCCTGGACGGACTGGAGGGATTTCTCCTCTCCGTCCCGGTCGCTGACCTCATAGCAGAGGCTGGCCCGCATGCCCATCTCCTGGGTGACCTCAGCGATCTTCATCAACGAGCCGGGGATCTCGCAGAAGGAGGCGTGGTGGTCGAAGATGGTGGTGACGCCCTGCTTGATGGAGTCCATCACCAGGGCCTGAGCGGAGGCGCGGGTGGCCGCCAGGTCCAGGTGCCGGTCGATGTACCACCACTGGCCGTCCAGCACCTCGTAAAAATTGGTGGGGTTGAAGCCGTTGATGGAGAGGCCCCGGGCCAGGGCGGAGTAGATATGGGTGTGGGCGTTGATGAGGCCGGGCATGATGACGCCGCCCCTGGCGTCCACAAATTCCGCGTCCGGGTACTGGGCCTTCAGGTCCGCCGTTCTGCCGACGGCCACGATCCTGCCGCCGTCCGTGACCACGCCGCCGTCGGGGAGATATCCCGCACCGTCGGGGTCCCGGGTGATGACTTTGCCGTTTGCAAGTAAGATCATATGAAAAACCTCCTTGTGTCGTTTTTTGGAAAAAGAAAAGGCGCTCCAAACCGGCTTTGGTTTGAAACACCCATCAAAAAGGAATGATAGGTGTCAGCCCGTGCGCGAAGCACTTCCTTCCAGCTATCATTCTTTGCTTGTACTTGTATTGTAGCGGATGGCATGCTGAAATGCAAGAAGGGGAACTGAAAAATTTTTAGCCACATTTTGTATATTTTGCCGGGAGGCGGCGCGGTCCTGCGGTTTGACCCGGGGCGATCGCTGCCTGAGCGGGGAAAACGGACCGCGGGGATGCGACGGCATCCCCGCGGATTTTGCATCTTCGGAAAAAGAGCGATGTGAATTGACAAAAAGGTGTGGACTCTGGTATGCTTGTACCGTCATAAAAACAAATGGGGAGGAAAATGTTTCATGTTGGGAGACATGATCGGCCTGCTGAGCAGTTGGCTGTACACGTATATTCTGGTCGTCCTGCTCATCGCGGCGGGACTGTATTTCACGCTGCGCACGCGTTTCGTCCAATTCCGCATGGTGCGGGAGGCCGTTCGGGTAGTGGGAGAGCGGCCGGAGCGGGAAGGGGCCGTGTCCTCCTTCCAGGCGCTGATGGTGTCCACGGCCTCCCGGGTGGGGACTGGAAACATCGTGGGCATCTCCATCGCCATCTGCCTGGGCGGCTATGGCGCGGTGCTCTGGATGTGGATCATCGCCATCATCGGCGGGGCCTCCGCTTTCATCGAATCCACGCTGGCCCAGATCTACAAGCGCCGGGACCCGGTCACGGGTGAGAGCTACGGCGGGCCCTCCTATTATATTGAGGCCGCCCTCCACAGCCGCCCTCTGGCGGTGGTGTTCGCCGTGACGCTGATCGTCACGTACGCCGGAGGCTTCAATATGGTGGCCTCCTACAATTTGCAGTCCACCTTTGCCGGCTACGGGTTCTATGACCCGGAGCTGTCGCCCTGGATCATCGGCGCGGTCCTGGCGCTGGTGGTGGGGTACTGCATCATGGGAGGCGGCAGGCGGATCATGAAGGTCACCTCCGTATTGGTGCCCTTCATGGGAGGATTGTACGTACTGGTGTCCCTCGTGGTGGTGGTCACGCATCTGGGCCTCCTGCCCCAGGTGCTGAGCCGTATTTTCACCGAGGCGTTTGATTTCCGGGCCATCTTCGCGGGCTTCACCGGCTCCGCCATGATGCACGGCATCAAGCGCGGCCTGTTTTCCAACGAGGCGGGCGTTGGCTCCGCCCCCAACGCGGCCGCTTCCGCCAATGTGAGCCATCCGGTGAAGCAGGGGCTGGTCCAGATGCTCTCCGTGTTCATCGATACCCTGCTGGTGTGTACGGCCACCGCCTTTATGCTGCTGTGCTCCGGCGTGGAGCCGGAGGCCGCCCTCCAGGGCGCGCCCTATGTCCAGACGGCGCTGCATAGCGTCTTTGGGACCGCGGGACCTATTTTCATCACGGCGGCCATGGTGCTGTTCGCCTTTACTACGCTGATCGGGAACCTCTATTATGTGGACAACGCCCTGAGCTATATTTTTCGGCGCGTCCCGCCGAAGTCCTTCATGGTGTGCTTTCGGGTCGCGGCGATGGCGGTGGTGTTCATCGGCGCGGGGCAGAGCGTCCAGCTTGTGTGGGACCTGGCCGATGTTCTGATGGGGCTGATGGCCCTCATCAACCTGCCGGTGATCGTCATTCTGGCCCGCCCGGCCCTGGCGGCGCTGCGGAACTATGCCGACCAGCGCAAGGCGGGGAAAAATCCGGTATTTCGCGCCCGGGACATCGGACTGGAGGATGGGACGGAGTATTGGAATTAGCGTTTTCTCCGGGCCTGCGCGGATCGTGGGAAGGGTGCCGAAAAGACATGATGAGAAAGCCCGCCGGAAGCTTCCGGCGGGCTTTTTTATGTTCTGGGCGCCACACTGATTTTTTTGAAATATGCTGTATTGTTATCCTTATCAAAGAGCCGGATAAATACCCTGGTTACGTAATCGCTTCCATGATAATTTTTGTACTGGTTTACGGAATAGGAGCAATTATTTTAGGAAAAGACATTAATAAAATTACCGATAGAAACTATATCGTTGGATTTTTCTCTGCAATTGTATCAATGACAGCGCTCATTATGTCCATTGTTTCTGTTAGCCAACGACTAGGCATTTTATTCCCTGCCCACCGTTCCCAAAAATCCGATGACGTCCCATTGAGCAAAAGACATATATCCAGTAACATGGCGAAATGAGGCGTTTGACAATATTGGGTATAGTGTTTGTCTTTCAGAAAGGCGAACAGGTTATGAGTCTGAGATGCTAGAATTGGTTATCCCCTTTTGTCGTGAGTTTAGAGAAAGCACAGTGCCTTGCGCCGGTCAGACCGCGAACGAGATATCGCTGCATCTATCCGGGAAACAGCGTCAGCGCGAAACGGCGGCGGGCACAGCCCGCCGCCGTTTGTTTCCTTCCCTTTGGAGTCGTTATCATCCTGGGATGGGGTTCAAAGTTTGAGCACCTTGTAGCTCTGGCGCAGCGTCAGCCGGTAGAACCCATACAGCCCCGCGGAGAGGACCGCCACCAGCAGGGCGCAGTTGCCCAGACCCGCCACCTCGGCGTCTGTGAATATTCCGCCGTCGTTGAAGTACATGATCATGGCGTAGAGCGCGTACATAAGGGTGGTGCCCACCACCACGGGCACCGTCCATACCCGGGCCACCTGGCCCCTAACGGCGCGGCGCAGATAGGCCCGGCTCGCCCCCAGCCTGTGCAGGTCCTCATAGACCTGGGCGTTGGACAGGGCCACCTGGAGGCAGCGGGTGTAGCCGATGACCAGCACCGCGGCGAAGCAGAGGATGGCGATGAAGATGAACAGCATGAGGAACACCGCCATGGTCTTGACAAAGTCCGCCTTGTCCAGCACCCGGAACTGGGGCATATACTGCCAGAAGTTGCGAAAATCGGAGCTGTTGCGCTGGTCGTAGCGAAGGGAGGAGAAGCCGGACTCCTCCAGGTGCTCCGGAGCCAGGAAGTAGTCCTCTCCCGCCGCCTCGTCCAGGGCCCTGCGCACCGGGTCGTAGCCGTCGTAGACCTCCACCTCCGGCCCGGAGCGGTCCACGATCTCATTGAACAGCGCCTTGGCGAAGGCGTAGGTGTCCTCCGCGTTCTCCACGTCAAAAAGGGCGATCTCCTCCCGCCACTGGTCGGGCAGGTCCTGCGTCATGGCGGCGTAGTCCCCGTCGTCCAGGACATAGCGGCCGAACAGCACGTCGTTGCACAGGCCCTTCACCGGCTCCACCGGAAGGCGCTGCCCTGTCAGCGGATTGGTGACCAGGTGGATGTCGCCGAACACGCCCTGGCCGCTGCCGTCCCGGTCGTATATGCCGGCCACTGTTCCGGGGCGAAGGTCCAGATCCTCCCCGGTGAGGGCGTTCCAGGCGCTTTCAGAGAGGAACAGATCGGACCCCAGCAGCTCCTGGTATTCCTCGGTGTACGTGATCCCCATGGGGCCTTCTGTCTCGATGACCGAAATGCCGTCCCGCCCCAGCCGCGCCATAGGCTGCTGGGTCCAGGAGGTGAGGACCACGCCGTATTCCTCCGCCAGGGCCTCCACCTCGTCCCTCTGGGGGATGTCCTGGTCGCAGCGCCAGTTGTAGGCGTAGTCCACAGGGCGGAGGTCGTAGCCCAGCATGGCGCCGGTGCCCAGCATGGGGGCGTAGAAGCTGGCGAAGTAGGCCCCGGCCAGGAGGACCGTGATGACCAGCATGTTGCGGACGGTCTGGCGGCCCTGGAACTTCATCATGCTGGTGGCGATGATGTGCCGGTACTGGTTCTTGCCGCTCCGCCAGCCGTTGACCACCGTGTGGAGCAGGACCATGTAGAGGCCCACGAACAAGGGCGCGTAGAAGATGGCCGTCAATCCCTCCGGGGGATACCAGTGGAGGCCCCGGATGATCACGCCGGGCATGATGTAGCCCAGGAAGCCGCCGAAGGCCATGAGCGCCAGGCCCACGGGGCCGTACCACCGGGGCACGTCCCGGATGGGCTCGGAGCGGTGGGTCTCGTTGACCACGTCGATGATGTTGGTGCGGCCCAGGAAGCGGGCGCCCAGGAAAAACAGCATCACGAACACAAAGACCGCGAAGGCCAGGGCGAACAGCCAGGCCGTGGGCTCCAGGATCAGGGGCATCTCCTCCGTGTCCACCACCAGCAGGCGGAACCCCTGCCAGATGACCCAGGCCAGCGGTGTGCCCAGCAGGGCGCCGGCGCCGCAGGAGGTCAGGGCCATGAGGGCCAGCTCCTTGCGCAGCTCGGCCCGCAGGAGCCCCCGGGGCGCGCCCAGGGCCAGGAAAAGGCCCGTGTCCCGGGATTTGGAGCGGAAGAAGAGTCCGGCGGCGTAGCAGGTAAAGACGCCGCAGCCGATCACCGCCAGCACGAAGATCATCATGACCTGCTTGCGGGAGTCGCCGCCTTCCGGCAAAACGCCCAGCACCGTGGGCGAGCGCATCATGGTGACGTAGGCCGTGATGAGCAGGGTGGAGAAAAAGCAGCAGCTTGTCAGCAGCAAATAGTTCTTTCGGTTGGCCCGGCGCAGGATCCGGTAGGCGTCATCAAACGTTTTCATCGTCCCCGCCTCCGCTCATGGCCTTGATGGACGAGAGCAGCCGGTCCTGGAACGCGCCCTGGTCGCCGTCCTTCGTCAGGGAGTCGTACACCACGCCGTCCTTCAGCAGCACCACCCGGTCGCAGAAGGAGGCGGCGAAGCTGTCGTGGGTCACCATGAAGATGGTGGCCCCCAGGGCCTGCTTCGCCTGCTCGAAGGAGCGGATCACCGCCCGGCTGGACTTGGAGTCCAGGTTTCCCGTGGGCTCGTCGGCCAGGATGACCAGGGGCTGGTTGATGAGGGCGCGGGCAACGGCGGTGCGCTGCTTCTCGCCGCCGGAGATCTCCGCCGGGTACTTTTTGCGGATGTCCGAGATGCCGAACACCGCGCACAGTTGCTCCGCCCGGGCCTCGGTCTGGGGCGTCACCCGGCCGCCCACGATGGCGGGCAGGAGAATGTTCTGTTCCACGTTCAGCCCGTCCAACAGCAAGAAGTCCTGAAAGACGAAGCCCAGCTTCTGGTTTCGGACCTTGGCCAGGGCCTCCTCCCCCAGGGAGGCCAGCGCCTGCCCGCCCAGGGTGATCTCACCCTCATCCACGGGGATGTAGCAGGAGATGCAGTTGAGCAGCGTGGTCTTGCCGGAGCCGGAGGGGCCCATGACGGCGACGAACTCCCCCTCCTCCACCTGGAAGTCCACCCCCTTGAGCACCTCATAGCGGGCCTTGCCCGCCTGGTAGGATTTGTGCAGATTTTTTACGGTCAACATTGTATCATACCTCTCTTGAATTCTTGTATTTGTTGTTCCGCGCCCGGGCCGTCTTTGCCTCCAGGCACAGGCCCGCCCTCTGGGCGAATCGGTTCACACGAGGCCCGCCGCCAGCCGGACCAGGCCGATGGCCAGCAGGTGGGCGGGGTAAAAGGCGTAGAAGAACCAGCGGGGGATTTTCAGTGACGTATGGGTGCGTGGAAAGATCAACAGCGCGGCGAATACGGCGAAAACACTCCGATCCACCGTGAGTCCGCCCAGGGAGAGGCAGAGGGGGTCCGACGGGGCTCCGGTCCAGAGGGAGGGGAGATACATCAGGCAGAACAGGGCCGCGCCTAACTTGGGACGGTTCCGGCACAGGTAGAATACCAGCATCAGCTGGATGCCGATGCCCGAGTAGTCGAAGTTCCACCAAGAGACCACGAACAATCCCAAGGCGAACAGCCACCATTTGCGTTCCTTCCATCCGTACATGGCCAGGAGACTCAGAAACAGGGTGAAGAAGATGTTCCAATTGGTGAACTGCGCCCAGAAGTCGCCCGGGTGAAAGGCCAGGATGTAGAACGGCTGGGAGAGCAGGGCGAACAGGGCCAGTCGGCCCAGGTACCGCTTGATGTCGCGGGTGTAGAGTAGACCCACGGTCAGGCAGTAGCAGAAGATGGGAAAGGCCAGCCGGCCGATCCAGCGGAAGATCCCCACCTCGGGAAAAAACGCTCCGCCGATGTGGTCCACCTGCATGGAGAGGATGGCGATCAGCTTCAAAAAATCCGTGTCCAGGTTGGTGCGCAGCCTGGACGCTCCCTCCGGGAAGGACGGGGGCGTGGTCGGCAGGCGGCGCGCCTTTTCCCAAGCCGTTTGCGTCTGTACGGTTGTTGTCATATGGTTCCCTCCTTGTCTGCCGTCAGGGTACCATGCCCCGGTAGGAGGCGCAAACAGCGCTGTCAAGATTGGCGTGGCTGGGGGAAAGTTTTTCACAAGCATGGCCTAGGCGTCAAATTCCGCAGCCCTGGCGTCAAGTTTTGCAGATCGTGCGGTTGCTGGGGCGGGAGACTTTATGATAAACTAGCCGCAGGAGTTCCTCCGGCTGTCCCGGTGCGGGCCAAGCGGGGAGACAAACAGAAAGGGGGCGGGGCCATGCTGCGCATCGGCATCTGCGACGACGAGGCGGCCGCCCGGGAGGCGCTGCAATTCGCACTGGAAAAGCAGCTGCGGGGCGAGAGCGAGTATTTTTCCTTCTCCTCCGGTGAGCGGCTGCTGGGCTGGATGGGCCGGCACGCGGGAGAGCTGGACCTGCTCTTCCTGGATGTGGAGATGCCGGATCTGGACGGCCTGGAGACGGCCCGACGGCTGCGGGCGGCAGGATACCAGATGCCCCTGGCCTTCTGCACCGGATACACGGATTTTGTCTTTGACGGGTACACGGTGGGAGCTGTGGACTACCTGGTGAAGCCGGTACGTCAGGACAAGCTGGCGGCCCTGCTGGAGCGGGTGCGGGAGAGGCTGGAGGCCGAGGCCCCCAGAACGTATATCGTACAAAACACGGAGGGGCTGTTCCGCCTGCCGGTGGCGGATATTTTATACTGTTACAGCGACCGCAGGCTGGTGCATGTGGTGACGGACAAGCGGGAGTATCCCTTTTACGCCAAGCTGGACGACGTGGCGGCGGAGTTGGGAAACGGTTTCGTCCGCATCCACCAGCGTTACCTGGTGTCCGTTCGGGCTGTGATGGCGGTGGAGCGGGACAACGTGCGGCTGGGAAACGTATCCCTCCCCATCAGTCGGGGACTGAAGCAAGAGGCCCTGCTGGCGCTGACCAGGGCCATGATGGAAGGGGGCGGGGGCTCATGATGGCAACGGGCCTTTTCGGTGACCTCCAGCTCTATGTCAATTTGCTTTTCTGTCTGGCGATGGGGATCCTGCCCTGCCTTATGGCGCGGCGGCTGCTCCCCCGGCGGAAGGGACGGGCCTGGGAGCTGGGCCCCCTGCTGGTGTTCGCCGTGACCTTCGGCATGGTGACCTGGGTGGCGGACGAAAATGCGCTGATCCTGTCCCCCTTCTTCTTTGCGGCCTTCCTGGTATGCTACGGCGGACCGGTGCTGGCCCGTCTGGTGACGGCGGCCATTTTCTATCCCATGCTCATCTCCGTCAACATGCTGTTTGATTCCGCACAGTACCTGTGGGAAGATTTTCCGCTGCGGCTCACCGGAGAGGGCTGGTTCATCAAGGCCCTTTTGTGGGTGCTGCTCCTGTTGCTGTTCCGGCGGCTCATACCGGACGGAGGACCCCTGCGTCTGTCCCGGAGGATGTGGCTGTTGTCGGGTGCGCTGTCCCTGGCGCCGATGCTGGTCCAGCTGAGCTTCACCCTCTATAACTCCCACAACCTGGACCTCAACATGAATGTGGACATGGTCTACGACGCCGTGCTCGGCTATCTGTCCCGCATGGCCTACACCGTGCTGCCCTTCGTGCTGCTCTCCACCCTGGCGCTGCTGTTCACCCTGACGCGGCTGGCCCAATATGAGCAGATGGCCCAGGAGCGGCAGTTGGAGGAGATGCACCGGGCCTATTACGAACAGTTGGAGCAGAGGCAGGCCCAGGTGCGCCGCCTGCGCCACGACATGGTCAATCACCTCCAGACCCTCTCCGCTCTGCCGCAGGAGGAGCGGGACGCCTACCTCCAGGAGCTTCTGGACAGCCCCGCCCTGCGGGCCCCGTCCAAGTGGAGCGAGAACCGCGTCGTCAACGCCGTTCTCTCCGCCAAGGCGGAGGACATGGCCGCGGACCACATCCGGGGCGACCTGTCCGCTCCGGTGCCCGCGCTGCTGCCCTTCTCCGACACGGACCTGTGCGCCGTGCTGGCCAATGGGCTGGATAACGCCATCGAGGCCTGCCGCAAGCTCCCCGATCCCTTGCGGCGGCTGACGCTGCGGGCCCGGGTGGACAAGGGACTGTTTGTATTGCAGGTGCTTAACCCCTGCCCGGAGGCGCCGGAGGAGCGGGGCGGGCGGTTTTTCACCACAAAGGCGGACGCCGGCCGCCACGGCCTGGGGCTGGAGAGCATCCGCTCCATCGCGGAGAAGTACGGCGGCTCCATGAGCGCCGGTCTCCGGGGCGGGGATTTCGAGCTGCTGCTCTATCTGCCCTTGGACGGTCCCACGGACCGATAGCCAAACCGAGAGGGATATGGACAAACGCAGCAAAAGCAACAGTGACGTTGTTTGGGGAAAATAGAGCTCTACTCCAATGCAGAGGCTGCATCTCAACTAGAATAAGGCACACGCAACAAATTGAATATTTGGAGCTGGGGCCGTTTTTCGTGTGCAATTTTTCGGTTTTATTATCGTTTTCATAAATGTTTTTCAGGTTGTCGGATTATATATAGATTCTCTGAAAGCATTGAAATATAAAGAAAAATCCCGAAGTCCTGATTAAACAAGACTTCGGGATTTTGGTACGCCGTGAGGGATTCGAACCCCCGGCCTTCTGGTCCGTAGCCAGACGCTCTATCCAGCTGAGCTAACGGCGCGTGTCTCAAAGACAGCTTTATTATATTAGCACGCATGTCCTGAAATTGCAAGCCCCAAATTTAAAAAAATCCGGATTTTTTGCAGGGCTTGTAAACCGGGTGGTTACGTGGTAAAATAAACATCTAAAAATAAACGGGGAAAGTGGTAGTTCCATGGAAAATAACACCTTTAAAAGTGTCGCGTTCGGCGGTTTTGACAAGCAGGACGTGATCCGTTATATCGAGCAGGCCGCCCGGGAGGCCGCCGCTGTGCAGGAGAAGCTTCAGCAGGAAAACGACGGCCTGCGGGCTGAGGCGGAAAATCTCTCCGGCCAGTTGGAGCGTCTGCGGGCGGAGCGGGAGGCGCTGGCCGCCCGGCAGGAGCAGCTTCAGGCGGAGCTGGACCGGGAGAGCGCCGCCCGGCAGGAATTGGAGGAGGTCCGGGTCCAGGCGGAGCGCCTGACGGCGGAGGTGGAGCGACTTCGCCCGGATGCGGAGGCCTATGCCCAGTTCCGGGAGCGGATCGGCGCGATCGAGTGCGAGGCCCGCAAGCGCGCCGCAGACCTGGAAGCGGCCACGGCGGCGACCCTCCGGCGGACGGTGGACGCTTTCCGGACGCAGTATCAGTCTTTGATGACCGCCTTCGACGGCACGGCTGCCCATGTGACAAGCGAGCTGCGGAAGGTAGAGGTGAATCTGGCCCAGCTTCCCCGTGCCATGGACCGTTCCGGAGCGGAGCTGAAGGAGCTGGAGGCACTGCTGGACAACGCAAAGGCGAAAGAGCAGGGATCCTGACGTCAAAAAGGAGCCGGCAGCAGCCCGGCTCTTTTTTTGATGGTCCAAACCGCCAAAACCTAAAATTTTGTTTTTTACACAAAATTTTTGTTTGCTTTTGTGCAGAGCGCAGAAAAACAGGCGTTCAGCATAGAAAAAAGCCCGGAAATAAAATTTTAAAATAATTTGTACACGTTTACGTGCAATATTGTACACGTTTGCGTTTGATAATTTACAAAAAACCAAGAAGCTTCTTGTGCAAAAGGAAGAAAGCGTATCCCCTGAAAAAAATTCCCTTGCGCTTCCTGAGGGACTGCCCTATACTAAGTCGTATGAGGCGCCGTTTATTCATCCAATATTTTTAAGGTTGTTTGAATTTGCGACACCTGGGCGAAACTGTCTATTGCAGTGGGGGAGAAAAGGGAAGAAAATGGCTGACATGAAAAAAGCATTGCAGGAGAGAAGGTGAAGAAGATGTCCCTGGAAGCAATCGAGAAGGTCACGGAGGCGGAACGGAAAAATCAGGAGCGCAAGGCTGCCGCGGAAGCTGAGGCGAAGCAACTGCTCGCCGATGCGGAGCGGGATGGTCTTGCGCTCTTACAGCAAGCCCGCGGCCAAGAGACTGCCCGCGGCAAAGAACTGCTGCGGCAGGCGGAGGCCCGGGCGGCCCAGCGGTCCGCTGAGATCGGCCGTGCCGCCGAGGCGGAGGGCGCGGCCCTGCGCGAGACGGCGGAGAAACATCTGAAGGAGGCCGCAGAGTTTATTGTCGGAAGGGTTGTGAATCACTGATATGGCCATTGTAAAAATGAAGAAACTCCGCGTTATGGCCATGGCCGACCGCCGGGAGGCGCTGCTGCAGGAGCTTTTGCGCCTGGGCTGTGTGGAGATCAGCGAGCCGGACGGCCTGCTGGATGATCCGGCGCTTTTTCAGCGCGGGACCTCCCGCCTGGTGGACACCAAGGGCGAGATCAGCGATGTGGACACCGCCCTGGCGGCCATCCGCAAGTACGCGCAGGTGAAAGACGGGCTGTTTATCAAGCGCCATCCGATCTCTGAGCGGGAGTTTCTGGGCGAGGGCACCGTGAAGCACGCCCGGGAGGTCAGCCGGACCGTGAGCGGGCTGCTGCAGACTCTGTCCCGGCTCCAAAATGAGGAAAACCGGCTCCTGGCCCGCAAGGCGTCGTTGGAGCCCTGGCGATCTCTGGACCTGCCGCTGGAGGCGGAGGGGACGCGGAACGTGCTTTTCCGGCTGGGAGTCCTGCCCGGCGCGGTGGAGCTCGGCGGCGTGCAGGCGGAGCTGGCCGACGCGGCCGCTCAGCTTCTGGAGGTCAGCGGAGACAAACAGCAGAAATACTGCCTTTTGATCTGCCATCGGGCGGATGAGGAGCAGGCGATGGAGATCCTCCGTCCCCATACGTTCAGCGCGGTGGCCTTCCAGGGGGCCGCGGGGACGGCGGCGGAGAATCTGCAGGCGCTGGAGGGAAAGCTTTCGGAAAACCGCAGGGCACAGGAGGAGGCCGCGGCCAAGATCGCGGCCAGCGCCGAGGCCCGGGACGCCCTGCGGGTGTACGCGGACCGGCTCAGTGCCGAGGCGGCCAGAGAGTCCTCGGCCGAACGGCTGGTGACCGACGGGACCATCGTGGTGTTCCATGGCTGGGTCCCGGCGGAGAATCTCGGCGGCGTGGAGGCGCTGCTGAAACGGGAGAACTGCGCCTGGGAGGCGGTGGACCCCGCGCCGGACGAATATCCCGATGTGCCGGTGAAGCTGAAAAACAACTGGCTCACCAAACCGCTGAACATGGTGACGGAGATGTATTCGCTTCCCGCCTATGACAACGTGGATCCCAATCCGCTGATGGCGCCGTTTTTCATTTTGTTCTACGGCGTCATGATGGCGGATATGGGTTACGGGCTTTTGATGATGCTGGCGGGCTGGTTCGTCACCACGAAGTTCCATCCCAAGGGCACCATGGGGAACATGTTCCGCCTGGCGGGGCTGTGCGGCGTCAGCACCTTTATCATGGGCGCGGTCACCGGCGGCTTCTTCGGGGATTTCCTGACCCAGGTGGTGAAGCTCACCACCGGCGGGGATTTCGCCCTTCCGGCCCTGTTCACGCCGCTGAACGATACGCTGATGATCCTGATCGGCGCCATGTGCCTGGGCCTTGTGCAGATCATCACGGGCATGGCCGTCAGCTTTGTCCACAAGCTCCAGCGGGGGCAGGTGATGGACGCGGTCTGGGAGGAGGTCACCTGGTGGGTGGTCTTTGCCGGGATCGGCTGTGCGGTGCTGGGCGTGACGAACATCGTGCTGTATGCGGGGCTTTTGATGATCCTGGCAGGCTGTATCGTCCAGAACGTGCAAAAAGGCCATGACGTGGGAGAGTCGGTTCTGATGTCCTTTGCGCGAGGGGCCGGCGGGACGTTTGTGACGCTGGCGGGAAATCTCTACAACCATGTGACGGGCTATTTCGGAGATATTTTGTCCTACTCCCGTCTGATGGCCCTGATGCTGGCGGGCAGCGTCATCGCCCAGGTGTTCAACACCCTGGGCGCGATCCCCGGCAACATCGTGATCTTCCTGGTGATCTCTCTGGTGGGCAACGCGCTGAACTTCGCGCTGAACCTGTTGGGCTGCTACGTCCACGACCTGCGCCTGCAGTGCCTGGAGTATTTCGGCAAATTCTATGAGGACGGCGGCAAGCCCTTCCGGCCTCTGGCAATGAATACAAAATTTGTGGATATCCAAAACGACTAAGGAGGAAATTCATCATGGGATTCTTTGAAGCATTTGGCGGTCTGGCTCTGGCGCTGCTGGGCGCGGGCCTCGCGGCGGTCCTTCCCGGCATCGGCAGCGCAAAGGGCACCGGCATTGCCGGCGAGGCGGGCACCGGCCTTCTGTGCCAGGACCCTTCCAAGTTCGGTAAGGTCATGATCCTGCAGGTCATCCCCGGCACCCAGGGCCTGTACGGCCTGGTGGTCTGGTTCTTCGCCATCTACAGCATGGGCCTTCTGGGCGGCGCTCTGCCCGATTTGACCATCCAGCAGGGCCTGCAGTATCTCGCGGCGTGCATCCCCATGGCGCTGGGCGGATTGTTCTCCGCCATCGCCCAGGGCCGCGTGGCCGCCGGTTCCATCAACATTCTCGCCAAGAAGCCCGACGACTGGTCCAAGGGCATGGTGCTCTGCATCACCGTGGAGTTCTACGCCATCTTGTCCTTGCTGGCTTCCATGCTGATGATCATCAATATTGCCTGACCCCAGGGAAAGGGGATTGAACATGAACGGAATCGAAAAGATCACGGCGCGCATCGACGCGGACACCCAGGCGGAGATCGAGCGCATCCTGACCGGCGCGAAGGCGGAGGCGGAGAAGATCGCCGCCCGGTACAAGGCTCAGGCGGACGCTGAGACGGCGGAGATGGCGGCCCGGAACCAGAAGGCCGCCGCCGAGCGGGAAGAGCGCTTGGTGAGCGTGGCGCAGATGGAGAGCCGAAAGGTGACGCTGGGCGCCAAACAGGAGATGGTGGAAAAGGCATACGCCCTGGCGCTGGAGACGCTCTGCGCCATGCCCGAGGAGCAGTACGTAGAGGTTTTGGCGGCGCTTCTGGTGCAGGCGGCTCCCAACGGGCGCGGCAGCGTCGTCTTTGCCCCGGCGGACCGGGAGCGGGTGGGCAAGGCCGCGGTGGCCCGGGCCAACGAGCTTTTGGCCCGGGAGGCGGCCCCGGAGCTTCCCAAGGAGCTGACGGAGACGAAGGTGGGCGCGCTGCTGAACAAGGTGGCGGCGGGCGCCGCCGCCATCGCCAAGGGGACCGCCATGCTGACCCTGGCGGAGGAGACGCGGCCCATCCAGGGCGGTTTCGTCCTCTGCGACGGAAACGTGGAGGTCAACTGTACCTTTGATACCCTGGTGCGCCTGCAAAAGGCGGAGACTGCGGGAGCGGTTGCAAAGCGCCTGTTCCCGGAAGCCTGACAAGGAGGAAGTGTCTTGGCTAAAACGATCAAAGACACCGATTACCTGGTGATCTCCGCCCGTGTGAAGGCCATGGAGACCGGGCTTTTGACTCGGGAGCGGATGGAGCAGGTGCTGGAGGCGAAAAGCGGGGAGGAGGCCGTGAAGCTCTTGCAGGAGTGCGGCTACCCGGAGCTGGACGCCACGGACCCCGAGGCTCTGGACGCGGCCCTGGCGGCGGCGCGGGAGGCGACTTTGGCGGATATTTCCGACGGAGCGCCGGACCCCAGGTATATCGACATTTTCAAGCTGAAATACGATTATCACAATGTGAAGGCGGTCTTGAAGGCGGAGGCCATGGGGACCGATCCATCCCATATGCTGATGGACATGGGCCGCGTGCCCGCCAAGGAGCTCCGGGAGGCCGTCCGCACCGGCGACTGGGACGCCCTGCCGCCCATTCTGGCGGCGGCGGGCGCGGAGGCCAGGGAGGTGCTGGACACCACCCGGGACCCCCAGCTCTCCGACATCGTGCTGGACCGCTGGTGCTATCAGGATATGGCGGCGGTGGCGGAGGCCGCCAACAGCGGTTTCCTGCGAGGCTATGTGGCCGCGCAGATCGACGCGGCGAACCTCCGCTCCCTGGTGCGGACGCTGCGGATGGGGAAGAGCGCGGACTTTCTGCGGGGCGTTTTGTTCGAGGGCGGCGACGTGGCCCCGGACGCCATCCTGACCGTCAGCGCCAACCGGGGAAGCGGGCTTTTAGAGCTGTACGCCCCCACCCGGTTCCAGCCGGCGGCGGAGGCCGGGGCGGAGGCCCTTCAGGGCGGACCGCTGACGAAGTTCGAAAAACTCTGCGACGACGCGGTGGGGGACTATCTGGCCGGGGCGCAGTACGTGCCCTTCGGAGAGGCCCCCCTGGTGGGCTATCTTGCGGCAAGGGAGACGGAGTACACGAACCTGCGCATCCTGCTGATGGGGCGCAGCGCCGGACTCCCCGCGGACGTCATCCGCTCCCGGCTCCGCGAGAGCTATGTATAAGGCGGTGAGCGTATGGCAGTGACTTATCAGATCGCCGTCGTGGGCGATTGGGACTCCGTGATGGGCTTTCGGGCCCTGGGCCTGGACACCTATCCCGTGACAAGCGCGGACGAGGCCCGGGAAAAGATCCGGGAGCTTGCCAAGACCGACTGCGCGGTGATCTACCTCACCGAGCAGCTGGCCAGGGACATGCAGGACGTGCTGGCCCGGTACAAGGACGAGCTGCGTCCGGCCATCATCCTCATCCCCGGACGGGAGGGCTCTCTCGGCATCGGAAAGGCCAATATCCAAAGGGCCATCGAACGGGCCGTGGGCGCGGACATTCTCTAAAAAGACGGGTCCCTCTCAAAAGGGTTTTTCCCCTCCGCCGGCGGCTCCGGTCACTGGCGGACGCCGCGGCATCGGCGGCTGGGCCGGGGAATGTCCGGCGGGCGCGCGTCCTGCCGAATATGATCGAAATCGTTTGATTGGCTGCGGCGGATCAAACCGGGGGACCGGCGGTCCCCCCCTCCCTTCCTGAGCGCCTAAGGGCGCGGCGGGAACGGGTTTCCGGCGAATCTATCCTGAAAGAAGGTTTTACGATTTGAGCGGCAAAGTTGTGAAAGTATCCGGGCCGCTGGTTGTGGCCACGGGCCTGTCGGACGCCAATATGTCCGACGTGGTTCGCGTCGGCCCGCAGCGGCTGATCGGCGAAATTCTGACCATGAAGGGCGACTCCGCCTCGATCCAGGTCTATGAGGAGACCTCCGGCCTGGGTCCCGGCGCCGTGGTGGAGACCACCGGCGCGCCCATGAGCGTGGAGCTTGGACCGGGCATGATCGAGGGCATTTACGACGGCATCCAGCGCCCGCTGGAGAAGATCGTGGAGAAGGTGGGCGCCTGCATCACCCGCGGCGTGGAGGTCCCCGCCCTGGACCATGAGAAGAAGTGGGAGTTCACGCCCGCCGTGGAGGCCGGCGCGAAGGTCACTGGCGGCGATATCCTGGGCACCGTGCCCGAAACGCCGGTGGTGCTCCACAAGATCATGGTGCCCCCCGATCTCAGCGGCACCGTCACGGACATCAAGAGCGGCTCCTTCACCGTGTTGGAGCCTATCGGCACCCTAAAGACCGACGACGGCAGGGAAGTGCCCCTGACCATGATGCAGAAGTGGCCGGTCCGTGTGGGCCGCCCCTACCAGCATAAATATCCCCCCAAGCGGCCCCTCAGCTCCGGCCAGCGGGTCATCGACACCATGTTCCCCATCGCCAAGGGCGGCACGGCGGCGGTCCCCGGCCCCTTCGGATCCGGCAAGACCGTGGTGCAGCACCAGCTTGCAAAATGGTCCGACGTGGATATCGTGGTCTATATCGGCTGCGGCGAGCGCGGCAATGAGATGACCGACGTTCTGCGGGAGTTCCCCGAGCTGAAGGACCCCCGCACCGGCGAATCCCTGATGAAGCGGACCGTGCTGATTGCCAACACCTCCGATATGCCCGTGGCCGCCCGGGAGGCGTCCGTCTATACCGGCATCACCATCGCGGAGTATTTTCGCGACATGGGCTACGATGTGGCCGTCATCGCGGACTCCACCTCCCGCTGGGCCGAGGCCCTGCGCGAGATGTCCGGCCGTTTGGAGGAGATGCCCGGCGAAGAGGGCTATCCCGCCTACCTCTCCTCCCGTCTGGCCCAGTTCTATGAGCGCGCCGGCCGCGTCATCTGCAAGGGCTCCGACCATCGCGAGGCGGCGCTCGCCGCCATCGGCGCCGTCTCCCCTCCCGGAGGCGATATTTCCGAGCCGGTTTCTCAGGCCACCCTGCGGATCGTCAAGGTGTTCTGGGGCCTCGATTCGGCGCTGGCATACAGCCGCCATTTCCCGGCCATCAACTGGCTGAATTCCTACTCCCTCTATTTTGACCGCCTGCAGAGCTGGTATGACGACAATGTGGGCGCCGACTT
>JAEXWS010000084.1 GCA_023406225.1 Bacillota bacterium
CCAACGTGGACTTCATCATCGACATCGGCGGCCAGGACATGAAGTGCTTCAAGATCGACCAGAGAGCCATCAGCAACATCTTTTTGAACGAGGCCTGCTCCTCCGGCTGCGGCAGCTTTTTGCAGACCTTCGCCCAGGCCCTGGGATACGACGTGAAGGAGTTCGCCAGGCTGGGGCTGTTCGCGGACCGGCCCGTGGACCTGGGCAGCCGGTGCACGGTGTTTATGAACTCCAGCGTGAAGCAGGCCCAGAAGGACGGGGCCACCATTGAGAACATCTCGGCGGGCCTGTCCATCTCCGTGGTGAAAAACGCCATTTACAAGGTCATCCGCGCCGCCTCTCCCGAGGAGCTGGGGCGGAACATCGTGGTCCAGGGCGGCACGTTTTACAACGAGGCGGTTTTGCGGGCCTTTGAAAAGGAGATGGGGGTGGAGGTCATCCGCCCGGACATCTCCGGACTGATGGGCGCCTTCGGCGCGGCGCTGTACGGCCGGGGAAAGGCCGTGAGCGGCCAGACCAGCGCCCTTTTGAGCCGGGAGGAGCTGGCGGAGTTTCACCAGGAGACCCGCAGCGAGGTCTGCGGCCGGTGCGGCAACAACTGCCAGCTCACCATCAACACCTTCTCCGACGGCGCGACCTATATCAGCGGCAACCGCTGCGACCGCCCCGTTACCGGCAAGGCCGACACCGGGGAGGGGAACCTCTACGAATACAAGCGCAAGCTCATCCTGGGCTATAAGCCCGCGCCCGGGCGGCGGGGGAAGATCGGCTTGCCCCTGTGCCTGAACTTCTGGGAGCTGCTGCCCTTCTGGCACACGTTCTTTACGAAGCTGGGCTTTGCGGTGTACCACAGCCCCCTCTCCAGCCGGGACCTGTACCTGAAGGGCCAGGGGACCATCCCCAGCGACACCGCCTGCTTCCCCGCGAAGCTGGCCCACGGGCACATCCAGTTTCTGGCGAAGCTGGGCGTGGACGCCGTGTTCTACCCCTGCATGACCTATAACATCGACGAGGGCCTGGGGGACAATCACTATAACTGCCCCGTGGTGGCCTATTATCCCGAGGTCCTCGCGGGGAACTGCCCGGAGCTTCGCGGCACCCGGTTCATTTACGACTATGTGGGCCTCCACCGGCCCAAGGA
The DNA here is from genome assembly GCA_023406225.1 of Bacillota bacterium. Taxonomy (GTDB): domain Bacteria; phylum Bacillota; class Clostridia; order Oscillospirales; family Oscillospiraceae; genus Oscillibacter. The sequence goes on from JAEXWS010000084.1 coordinate 1,142, forward strand.
CTTCACGAAGAAGATGCACGGTATCCTGGGCAGGTATTTTTCCGGCATCTCCAAGGCGGAGGTGCGGGAGGCCGCCGACGCGGCCTACGCCGAGTATGCCCAGCACATGGCCCTGATCCGCAGGGAGGGGGAGCGGATCATCGCCCAGGCCCGGGCGGCGGGCCGCCGCATCATCGTGCTGGCGGGCCGGCCCTACCACGTGGACCCGGAGGTGAACCACGGCATCGACACCCTGATTACCCGTTCCGGCGCGGCGGTGGTGACGGAGGACTCCATCTCCAATCTGGTGGAGCGGTTCCACACCACGGTATTGAACCAGTGGACGTACCACTCCCGGCTGTACGCCGCGGCGCGGTACTGCTGCACCCAGCCGGATATGGATCTGGTGCAGCTGGTGTCCTTCGGCTGCGGCGTGGACGCCATCACCTCCGACGAGACCCGGGAGATTTTGCAGGCGGGCGGAAAGCTGTATACCCAGCTCAAGATCGACGAGATCACGAACCTGGGCGCGGTGCGCATCCGCCTGCGGAGTTTGTTCGCCGCCCTGGACGAGCAGGACGAGAGACGAAAGGAGGGGTGAGTCATGGAAATGGATTTTCAGAACTACCCGAAATTCACTCCTGAGATGAAAAAGACCCATAAGATACTGATCCCCAACATGGCCCCCGTGCAGTTCCGCATCCTGGCGGCGGCCATGGAGCAGGAGGGCTATACCTGCGAGCTGCTGGAAAACTGCGGCAGCCAGGTCAGCGAACTGGGGCTGAAGTATGTCCACAACGACACCTGCTATCCCGCGCTGCTGGTCATCGGGCAGTTTCTGGACGCGCTGAACTCCGGAAAGTACGACCTGGACCACACCGCCCTCATCATCACCCAGACCGGCGGCGGCTGCCGGGCCTCCAACTACATCCACCTTTTGCGCAAGGCCCTGGTGAAGGCCGGATACGGGCAGGTGCCCGTGGTGAGCCTGAACTTCTCCGGACTGGAGAAGGACTCCGGCTTTCCCATGACGCTGGCCCTCATGCGCAAGCTCCTGGCGGTCATCTACTACGGCGACCTGCTGGTGACGCTGAAGGCCCAGACGGAGCCCTATGAGATGCAAAAGGGCGCGGCGCTGGATTGCCAGGAGCGGTGGCTGGACGTTATCTGCGGCTGGCTCCGGAAGGACCGGGGCTATTCCAGCCGGGAGGTCAAGGCCGCCATGCCCAAGATCGCCGCGGATTTCGCCGCCATCCCCGTCCGCCGGACGCCCAAGGTGAAGGTGGGCGTGGTGGGGGAGATCTATGTGAAATACTCTCCCCTGGGAAACAACGACCTGGAGAAGTTCCTGGCCTCCCAGGACTGCGAGGTGAACCTGCCGGGGCTGATGGGCTTTGTGCAGTACTGCGCCTACAATCCCTCCGAAACGGCGCGGCTGTACGGCGGGACCTTTTTGGAAAAGCACGTCTCCGGGCTGGTGCTCAAATACATCGAGAGCATGGAGCGGGTGCTCATCAAGGTGCTGAAGGACAACGGCTTCCACGCGCCGCTTCCCTTCCGGGAGCTGGTGAAGCTCACCGACGGCGTGATCTCTACAGGAGACAAGATGGGCGAGGGCTGGCTCCTCACCGCCGAGATGATCGAGCTGGTGCGGGCCGGGTACGAGAACATCGTCTGCGCCCAGCCCTTCGGCTGCCTGCCCAACCACATCTGCGGCAAGGGCATGATCAACAAGATCCGGGAGCTGTATCCCCAGGCCAACATCACCCCCATCGACTACGACCCCAGCGCCACCCGCGTCAACCAGGAAAACCGCATCAAGCTGATGCTGGCGGTGGGCCGGGAGCGGCTGGCGGAGCGGGGCTTCCCCCGGGAGGAGCCGGAGCGGCCGGCGCCCGCCCAGAGCCGCATCGCAAAGGAGCCTGCAAAAGGCACGGCGGTATGAAGGTCTGCGTGCTGATGGGCAGTCCCCGGAAAGAGGGGAACACCGCCGCGCTGCTGGACCCCTTCTGCCGCGAGCTGCGCCGGGGCGGCGCGGAGGTGGAGGCGGTCTTTCTCCATGGGCTGGACATCCGGCCCTGCACCGCCTGCCGCGACTGCCAGCGGGACTGGGGCGCGTTTGGCTGCTCCCAGGAGGACGACGTGCCCGCCCTTTTTGACCGGGTGCTGGAGAGCGATCTGATCGTTTTGGCCACGCCCATCTACGCCTGGTACTGCACGCCGCCCATGAAGGCCCTGCTGGACCGGCTGGTGTACGGCATGAACAAGTTCTACGGCCCGGAGCGGGGCCCCTCCCTGTGGGAGGGAAAGGCCCTGGCGCTGGTGATGAGCTGCGGCTACCCGCCGGAGCGGGGCTGCGACCTCTTCGAGGAGGGGATGCGGCGGTATTGCAGGCACTCCGGCCTGCGGTACCTGGGGGGCTGTGCCGAGCGGCACCGGAGCTACAGCGTCCCCTTCATGGACAGGGAGAAGGCGAACCGGGCGCGGGCATTTGCCCGGCGGTTGATAGCGGAAACATGAGCGTGTGGCGGCCTATCAAGGCCGCCGCACGTTTTTTGCATAAGGCGGCTGGACCTCAAAATGTTGGAATTATTAGAAAAAGATATTGCAATAAATTGGGAAAAATGGTATAATTTGTACAAAGATATGGAAAGAGGTGGTTCCGATGATTTTCTAAAGTAGGAAGTATTAAAAT
>JAEXWS010000108.1 GCA_023406225.1 Bacillota bacterium
TCCACGTCCTGGGCCAGCTGCCGCCGGCCGTCCGTATCCACCGTCAGCATCATTTGTACCTGTCCCACCCCGCTGATCTTGGAGAGTATCTCCTCCATTTCCCGCTGCAGCTGCGCCGCGTCCGTCACAGCAGCTCCCGCCGTCTGTCCACCGGCGGAGGAGGCCTCCTGCTTCCCACTCGGCCATAGCAGCAGCACGACGCCCGCCAGCACCACCAGAACCACGAATTTGTATTTGTCCCATGCCTTCTGCACTCCTTCAGCTTTCATCTTCCTGTCCAAACCTGCCTCTCCTGTGGGATGCCCAGCTCCTGTTCCATATAGGCCGCCAGTTCCTCCGAGCGCGGACCGCTCACCTCCGCGGCGGCGGGGATAGGCGTTCCGTCCTCCCCCGGCTCCGTCCGCACCCGGACGGTCACGTCCAGGCCCAGCCCGGCCGCTTTGTCCGATATATATGCTTCCGTCCGCTCCGCTATGAGTGCCGTCAGCGCCGTCTGGCCCTCCGCGCTCAATTCCGCCTGCCGCTCCCCGATCTCGGCGGCGTAATCGTCAAAATCCAGCCGGAGACTGCACAGGTCCATCTGAAGCACCGGCTGCAAAAGCGCCGCCAGCAGCACAAGGCCCCCGGTAAAGCCCGCGATCTTCCGAATGCCGCCCTCCGGGATGACGGCCTGGGCCACGGCCAGAAACAGCGTCACCGCCACCACGGAGGTCAGCCACGCCCGCACCGCCCCGATCATGGCGTCACCGCCGCCACGGAGGCCAGCACGGAGATGAGCAGCAGCAGCGCGCAGCTCCCGGTCATGCCCAGCACCAGCCCAAAGGCACCGCCCAGGCCGTCGATGAGCCTGCACAGGCCCGGCGCGCCCACAGTGGCCGCCAGAAACGCCGTGAGCTTGTACAGCAGGTACTGCACGCCAAGCTGCAAAAAGGGGTAGGCGCAGGCCGCCAGGATGGCCAGGGTCCCGAATACGCCGATGGTGTTTTTCAAAAGCCCCGCCCCGGCAAGGACCGTCTCCGCCGCCTCCGCGATGATGCCGCCCACCACGGGGACCACCCCGGAAATGGCCGCCTTCGCCACCTTCACCGTGGCCCCGTCCGCCGCGCCGGAGATGATATGGACCACGGAGAGGTAGACGGTGAACAGCAGCAGCGCCGTGCACAGCATCCAGGTGACCACTTTTTTCAGCGCCTCCGCGATGGCTCCCAGCCGGTTTTCCGGCAGGCAGGCGGCCGCCGTCAGCGCGCCGATGTACAAATAGACCAGGGGCATGAGCAGCCCGTTGATGAGCCGCAGCAGCAGGTCTACAAAAAACACCGTGGCCACCTGCTGGACCGTGGCGGTGGTCACCGCGCCGCTGGCCGCCGTGGCCGCCGCCAGGGTGGGCAGCAGGATGCGGGAGAAGTCCGTGAGCTGGGTGATGGTCCGGCTGCCCAGGCCCAGAAGGCTGTCCAAGCTCCCCGCCGTAGCGAGCGTCACGGACAGCGCGCCCGCCATGGGGAGGACGAGGGCCGCTTTTCCGGTCCCCGCGCCCTGGTAAAAGCCCTCCGCCACGCCGCACAGCACCACCACCGCCAGCACCGCCGCCGCGCCCCGGACCCGCTGGCGCAAAATATCGCCAACGCTTTCGGTGATACGCTTCAAAATGCCGGAGAGCCCGCCCGCAAGGCCGTCTCCGCCGGTGAGGTCCACATCCTTCAGCAGTTCCTCCGTCCCCTCGGGCAGGGCTTTTTGCAGGTCTTTCGGCACCTCCGCCGCCCGGGCGTTCACTGTCAGCGCCAGGAGGAGGACCACCACGCAAAGGATTTTTTTCATTGCATCAGCTCCAGTAAAAGACTGAACACCGCCCGCAGCAGCGGCAGGGACACCAGCAGGGCGCACACCGCCCCCGCCGTCTCCACCACCGAGGCCAGGGCCGATTCCCCGGCGTCCCGGCAGAGGCCGCCCCCCACCTTCACCACCAGCGCGATGCCCACCGTTTTGTACAGGGGGACAAACAGCTCGGGCGAGACGCCGCTCTTTCCGCCCAGCTCCTCCAGGAAGGCCACCAGCTCCTCCATGGCCCGTCCCAAAAACAGCAGGACCACCACCGCCGCCGCCAGCGTCAGCAGCAGCGCCGTCTCAGGACTGCCCTTTTTCAGCACCAGCGCCAGCAGCGCCCCCACCACGCAGACGCCGGTGATCTGGATCGCCTGCTCCATATCAGAACTGGAACAGGGTCTTGATGAGGGCGAAGAGGTCGCTGATCTCCTGCACCATCATCATCAGCACCACCACCAGGCCCGCCAGCGTGGTCATCATGGCCTGCTCCTCCCTGCCGGAGCGGACCAGAAGCTGGTTCAGCACCGCCACCAGGATGCCGATGGCGGCGATCTTGAAAATCAAATCCACGTCCATTTCATCATCCTCAAATCAGTAAGATCACCAGCAGCGCCGCGCCGGAGAGACTCAGGGCCGTGACCCGCTTCTCCCGCTCCGCCCGCTCCCGGCGCTTTTCCTCCAGGCTGCGGCCAAGGCGCATCCTGGCCAGGGCGATGCCCTGGGTGACGCGCTCCTCGTCCCCGCCCAGACTGGCTCCGCACTCCGCAAGCGCTCCGCGGTCCTCCGGATCAAGGGGCAGCGCCTCCGCGCCCCGCAGCCAGGCGTCCGCCACAGACTCCCCCCGCTTCGCGGCGGCGGACGCCCCGGCAAAAAAGGCCGCCACGGAAGCGGTCCGTCCCCGTTTCAGCCTGTCCAGCAGCAGCGGCAGGGGCGTGCGGGCCATCCGGATCTCCTGGCCCATGGCCTCCAGCGCCGCCAACAGGTCCGACAGCGTGTCCAGTTCCCGGCGGCAGGCGGATACCTGCTCCCGCCTGACGAGCCATCCCCCCGCCAGGATGCAGAGGCTTCCCAGCAGCTTCAGCATGGCAGGTCCTCCACTGTGTAGGTCCGCCCCGCCTCCGTTTTTCGGATGCAGACGGCGAGATGGAACACCCGGTCCCGCAGCAGCTCGGCATACAGGGGCTTTTGCAGGAGTTCCTCCACGCTCCCCGCGTGGATGGTGGCCAGCAGCCGCACCCCGCATCCCGCGGCCATGGCCGCGGCCCGCAGGTCCTCCCGCACCGTGATCTCGTCCACCGCGATGACCTGAGGGTTCATGGCCCGGAGGACGATGGGGATGCCCAGGGCTTTGGGGCAGGCGTCCAGCACGTCCGTACAGGGGCCGACGTCCATTTGGGGCACGCCCCGGTATAAGACCGCCACCTCGCCCCGCTCGTCGATGAGGGACACCCGCTGGGACCCGTATCCCTCCACCCCCTCGGAAAGCCGCCGGACCAGGTCCCGCAAAAAGGTGGTCTTTCCGCCGCCCGGGGGCGAGAGGATGAGGGTGCTGGCAAGCGCCCCGTCCCGGAAGAGTCTGGGCGCCAGCTCGTCCGCGATCCCCTTCCGCTCCCGGGCGATGCGGATGGCCGCCGAAGAGAGGTCCCGCAGATTCGTGTTGGCCCCGTCCTTCATCACCGCCGTCCCGCAAAGCCCCACCCGGAAGCCGCCCCGCACCGGAAGATAGCCCTCCCGCAGGGTCTCCGACGCGGCATAGCGCGAAAACTCCGTGGCAAGGTCGCACAGCGTTTCCAATTCCTCCGGTTCCACCGCCGCGTCCAGCTCCTTCTCTCCGGAGGGCAGCAGCACCGTGAAGGGCCGTCCCGCCCGGAGGCGAAATTCCTCCGCCGCCCGCCGCTCTCCGTCCGGCAGCGCCAGCGCCAGCCGCCGCAGGCGGCTGGGCAGAAAGGCCGCCGCCGCCTCATACCGCTGAATATCTTTGTCAGTCTGCAAGGGAGTTCCCCCTTTCTTTCGTTGCTCCAATCTATGACGGCTCGTCCCCGTCTATGCCTTCCTGTCCGCTGAAATATTTTATGGAAAGTATGCTTGACATTTATCCGGGCCGGTGTTATTGTGGAGTTAAGGAAAGCAAGCTTTCCATTTTGGAAAGGAGCGTGGCGGCGTGAACAACCGTCTGGAAGAGCTTCGAAAGGCGCGGGGCATCAAGCAGGAGGAGCTGGCGGACGCGCTGGAAGTCTCCCGGCAGACCATCGGCTCTCTGGAGAACGGGCGGTACAACCC
>JAEXWS010000150.1 GCA_023406225.1 Bacillota bacterium
CTGCACGGCATCCCTGAAATACCGGTTTTTCGACACGGAGAGAGCCGCCGGCGGATGCCGGCGGCTCTCTCCTTATGTTCAGATATGCGGGCTTTATGCGGCGGTCTTCGCGGAGGTGGGGACCACCTTCTCGCAGAAGTTCATCAGGAACTCCGCCACCTGATACCGGAGCGCGGCGGCGGCGGGCGTCAGCTTGCCGTCCACGGCGGCGGTCACGCCCGCGCTGAGGGCCCACTGCATGGCGGCCTGGGCGTATTCAGCGACCTGGTCGTAATCGGCCGCCTCCTTGGCGGACATGCCGCCCTGGGTGGTGTCATACTCCATGAACTGGGCGTAGCGGTACAGGATGGTGAGGAACTGCTGGCGGGAGATGACCTGTCCGGGGGCGAAGGTGGTCTCCGTGGTGCCGTTGGTCAAACCGTTCTCCGCCGCCCAGGCGATGGCCTTGACGAAGGGAGAGGCGGCGGCCACGTCCCCGAAGGGATTGGCGGCCTTGGGCTCCGGGGAGCCGTTCATCCGCCACAAAACGGTGACCATCTGGCCCCGGGTCAGCGTGGCGTCAGGGGCGAAGGAGGTGTCCGTGACGCCCTTGAAGATGTTGTTGTCGAAGCAGTATTTCACCGCGTCATAGTAGGCGGCGGTGGCGGGCACGTCGGTAAAGGGCAGGCCCTTTTCCACCGTGATGCGCCCGGCGGGCTTGCCGTAGGCGGCTGCGGTGATGACGCCCTTGAGCTCCTTCGTGATGTAGTCCATCACCACGGTATCCATGGTCACGCCCAGGTCATAGTTGACGGTGGCGGCCTTGAAAGCGTAGTAGGTGTCGCCGCCGGCGGCCATGAAGTCGTTGGTGGCGATGGTGTAGGTGGCCTTGGCGTCAAACGCCTTGCCGCCCACGGTCTGGATGCTCACGCGGTTGATGCTGTCGGGCTTGTGGTAGGTGGAGCCGGGATACAGATCGCCCTCGTCAAAGGCCTTGGTGGCATCCACGGTGAAGGTGATGCCGGAGACCTGGGGGAAGCCGCCCACGGCCTCGGGGGTGCAGTAGGTGGAGGCTTCCAGGGCCTCCAGCAGCTCCGCGCCGGTGACCTTGACGATGCTCAGGGTGTTGCCGAAGGGCAGGACGGTATTCACGTCGTTCTTGGTGATGTCGCCGGTCTTGATGGAGGCGCGGATGCCGCCGCCGTTGGTCACGGCCGCGTCCACGTTGGTCCCCGCGTCCTTCGCGCCCCAGACCAGGGCGTCGGTGATGAGGTCGCCCAGGTTCGTCTCCTCCGTGCGGTTGCCGGGGGCCTTCTCGCCGTTCAATTCCACCTCGCTCTTGGCGAAGACGGCGCCGTACTCCTTCTCGATCTCAGCCTTGATGGCGGCGGCCCGGTCGGCTACGGCCTGAACCGGGGTGACGGTCAGGGAGTCGGTGGGAATGGAGCGGGCGGACATGGAGCCGTCCGCGCTGATGACCACCGCGCCGATGTTGGCCAGTTTCGTTCCGGTGGAGGTAATGAGGGTCTTTCCTTCCACGGCGTTGACAAGGGGCGTCTCGGCGGTGACCATGCCGCCGGCAGGCAGCGTTTCAACGGTCTCCTTGGCGGCGGCCGCTACTTTCTCCAGGGTGGAATGGGAGTGGCCGTCGATGAAGAGGTCGATGCCGTCCACGTTCTCCAGCAGGTCGATGGAGCGGTTGCCCTCAGACTCCTCGTCGATGCCCAGATGGCCCACGCACACGACATAGTCGCAGCCCTGGGACTTCAGGATGCTGACCTGCGTGGAGGCCGCTCTGTACAGGCTCTCTCCGGATTCAAAAACCACATCCTTGATCTTGGCGGGATGGGCCTTGGTGGCGGTCTCCGGCGTGGTCAGGCCAAATACGCCGATCTTGGTCCCGTCGGGGGCGGTGAAGATCTCATGGCCCGGAAAAGCCGATTTCCCGCTGGTGACCGTCACATCGCCGACGGTCTTGCTCCCCGTGCTATACAGCACGTTTGCCGCCACGATGGGGAAATCCGCGGCCTTCGCCAGGTCCTGGAGGTTGGCGTAGCCGTAGTCGAACTCGTGGTTGCCGGGCACGGCCAGATCGTAGCCCGCCAGATTCATCAGTTCGACGGCCGTGGCGCCCTCGGAGGCGCTGACGGTGGTCTCGCCCTGGCTGAAGTCGCCCGCGTCCACCAGCAGGACGTAGGCCCCCTGGGCCTCATATTCGTCCTTCAGCGCGGCCACCTTGGCGTAGCCGTCGATGGCGCCGTGCACATCGTTGGTGTGCAGGATCACGATGCTGCCTTCCAGCGGCTTGTCCGGCTCTTCCGCGCTCGCGGTGACAGCCAGGGAGAGCGTCATGACCGCGGCCAGAAGCAGGGACAAAAATTTCTTCATCTTCATTCTTTTACCTCCTCTTCAAATTTGGACCCGTCCATGGCCCGTATGGTTTTAGTATATCATGTCTTTCAAAAATGGACAGGCCCAAAATGAATAAAATGATGGAAAATCTTAAAAATTTTTTTGATCTTCCCCGCCGGATTCCCTCCGGCTCCCTCTGGAAATCCGTCCCGGCCCATGCTATACTAAACTATCACTGCTATCATTGGAGCGTTCGCCGGCGGCCCGTCCGCCGGCAGGCGGAATGGAGGGCTTCTCATGCGAACTCTGCTCAAGGGCGGCGCCGTGGTCTCCGGCAGCGGGACCAAGCGGGCCGACGTACTCATTCAGGACGAAAAGATCGCCAAGATCGGGCGGGAGCTGGAGGCGGATACGGTGGTGGACGTGAGCGGCTGCCTGCTGTTCCCCGGCTTTATCGACGCCCACACCCACTTCGATCTGGACGTGGCGGGCACCACCACCGCCGACGATTTCTTTACCGGCAGCCGGGCGGCCCTCCGGGGCGGCACCACCACGGTCATCGATTTCGCCTGCCCCAACAAGGGCGAGAGCCTGCGCCGCGGGCTGGCGCTGTGGCACGAAAAAGCCGACGGCAGGACCTTTTGCGACTACGGCTTCCACATGACCATCGACGACTGGAACGAGGGCATTCGGGCGGAGCTGCCGGACATGTTCGCCGGGGGCGTCTCCTCCTTCAAGATGTATCTGACCTACCCGGCCATGATGATCGGGGACCGGGACGTGTACTGGGCGCTGAAGGAGCTGCGGCGGCTGGGCGGCGTGGCCGGGTTCCACTGTGAAAACGCCGGGGTCATCGACGGGATGATCGCCGAGCGGAAGGCCGCCGGCAAGCTCTCCCCCGCCTCCCACCCCGTGACCCGCCCGCCCTATCTGGAGGCGGAGGCCGTCAGCCGGGTGCTGCGCATCGCCCAGGCGGCGGACTGCCCGGTGATCATCGTCCACCTCACCAACCGGGAGGCCCTGCGGGAGGTGGAGCGGGCCCGGAAGCGGGGCCAGACGGTGTATGTGGAGACCTGCCCCCAGTACCTGGTTTTGGACGAGTCCGTGTATTTCGCCCCGGATTACTCGGCGGCGGCCCGGTACGTGTGCGCGCCGCCCCTGCGGGAGCAGGCGGAGCAGGCGTACCTCTGGAAGGGCCTGCGGCGGGGCGATATCCAGACCGTGTCCACGGACCACTGCTCCTTCACCCTGGCCCAGAAGGACATGGGCCGGGAGGACTTCACCAAGATCCCCGGGGGGCTTCCGGGAGTGGAGACCCGGGGCGAGCTGATCTACTCCTTCGGCGTGGCGAAAAAGCGCATCTCCGCCGCCCAGATGTGCCGCGTCCTGTGCGAAAACCCGGCCCGGCTGTACGGCCTGTACCCCCGCAAGGGCCTTTTGCGCCGGGGCGGCGACGCGGACATCGTGGTGTACGATCCCGGCGCCAGCCACGTCATCCGGGCGGACGACTGCGTGGCCAACGTGGATTACAACCCCTACGAGGGCTTCGTGACCTCCGGCGGCATCCGGCAGGTGTGGCTGCGGGGACAGCGGGTGGTGGAGAACGGGACCGTGCTGGTCCAGACGCCGGGCGGAACGTTCATGGCCCGGGGAAAGCGGTCGCTGTGACGCGGCGCGGGACCTCTCCGTAAAAAAAGACCGGCCCCCTGTCAGGGGGCCGGTCCTTTGAGGTTTTCGAAAAATTGCCTGCGGCACTTTTTCGAGCAGGCTGCGGTCTGCCGCGCGCACGCGCTGTGCGCCTTTCAGCGCACAGTTCGCACACTTGCAGACCAAGAAGTGTTTTCCGCGACGTACACGCCGCCGCGGAAAACGGATTGGATTTGATTTCGCCGCTCCGGCGGCGAAACGGCGCGGGGGTTTTCGACAATCTGAAAGGACCGGCCCCCCTGACAGGGGGCCGGTCCTTTCAGCTCATCTCTCCCACTTCACATCTACGATGGTCCCGCCGGAGAACTCGATATACTCGCTTTTAAGGATGTAGTCCGTCTTGCCCACCCGGACCTCCTGGTCGCCTACCTTGGTGGTCATCACCGGGGTATCCGGGATCTCGATGCTGGCGGTGAACAGCAGCGTCACATGGTCCTTGTCCTCCACCCACGTCCCGTCGGCGGCCATGACGTAGTAAGGCTCCCTCTCCACAGCGTCGATCTGGCCGCCCACCAGCTCGCCGGAGGCCATCAGCTTGGAGGGCAGGTGGGCCTGGCAATTCTCATACAGCTCCCGGGGGACCCCCTCGCACTTCACTTGATAGGTGACGTTCACCATGGGCGTCTCGCCGCCGGCGGCGCCGCTCCCCCGGTTCGCCAGCTTCCAGCCCGCAAAGGCCAGCACCGCCGCGATCAGCAGGATGGCGATGAGGTCGATGATGTTCAGCTTTCCGATCCGCTTTGCTTTCTGTTCCATGGTTTCCTCCGTGAAAGGGCGCGGGCGCGCCCGTTTTTTCTGGCCGTATAGACATTGGACGGAGGATATTGTATAATATTTTTCAGTGTTTCACAAGCCCCATTTCCGTTTTGTCAGAAGAAAGGCGTTTTCATGAAGGTCATCCATCTCATCAGCGGCGGCGACTCCGGCGGGGCCAAGACCCACGTGCTGAGCCTGCTGCAAAACCTGAACCGGACCATCACCGCCCAGCTGGTGTGCTTCCGGGACGGCCCCTTCGCCCAGGAGGCGCGGGAAAAGGGCATCCCCACCCGCATCTGCGGGGGCAACAACGTCTTCCGGGTCCGCCGGGAGCTGAGCCGCTACATCCGGGAGGAGGGCTTTCAGCTCATCCACTGCCACGGCTCCCGGGCCAACATGATCGGGGCCATGCTCCGAAAGCCCACGGGGCTGCCGGTGGTCAGCACCGTCCACAGCGACTACCGCCTGGACTACATGGGCCGGCCCCTGAGCCGCCTGACCTTCGGCACCATCAACGCCTATGCCCTGCGCAAGCTGGATTACCGCATCGGCGTGTCCGACGCCATGGTGGACCTGCTCATCTCCCGGGGCTTCCCCCCCGACCGGTTCTACGCCATTTACAACGGCATCGACGTGACGCCGGCCCCGGACCAGGGGGACCGTCTTTCCTATCTCCGGGGCCTGGGGCTGGACGTGGACGGGGACAGCGTGGTGGTGGGCATCGCCGCCCGGATGAACCCGGTGAAGGACATGCCCACCCTCATCCGCGGCTTTGCCCGGGCGGCGGCCGTCGCCCCCAGGCTGCGGCTCGTCATCGCCGGAGACGGCGAGGAGCGGCAGAAGCTGACGGACCTGGCCGCGTCCCTGGGCGTTTCCGGGCGGATCTGCATGGCGGGGTGGATCTCCGGCGGCATGGACCGCTTTTACGCCGCGCTGGACGTCAACGTTCTCACCTCCCTCTCCGAAACGTTTTCCTACGCGCTTTTGGAGGGTGCCCGGTTCCGCCTGGCCACGGTGGCCACCGCCGTCGGCGGCCTGCCCGCCCTCATCGATACGGGCGTGAACGGATATCTCTTCACGCCGGGGGACGACGAGGCGCTGGGCCGGGCCCTGGCGGCGCTGGCCACCGACGACGCCCTGCGCACCGCCATGGGCGAGCGGCTGTATCAAAAAGTCTCCGACCGGTTTTCCATCCAGCGCATGGTGGACACCCAGCTCCACATCTACGGGGAGGTCCTCCGCCGCCACAGCCGCCCCCGGTCCCCCCGGGACGGCGTGGTGATCTGCGGGGCCTACGGCCGGGGCAACGCCGGGGACGACGCCATCCTGGAGGCCATCTTGCAGGAGATGCGCTCCATCGACCCGGACATGCCGGTGACGGTCCTCTCCCGGGACCCCAGGTCCACCCGGCTGACCTACCGGGTGCGGTCCGTCAGCCGGATGGCCCTGCTCTCCTGGCACGCGGCCATGCGCCGCGCAAAGCTCTATATCAACGGCGGCGGCAGCCTCATCCAGGACGTGACCTCCCGCCGCTCCCTGTGGTTCTATCTCTATAATATCGGGGCCGCCAAGCGGTGCGGGTGCAGGGTGCAGATGTACGGCTGCGGCATCGGCCCCGTCACCCGGGAGAGCCACCGGAAGCTGGCCGCCCGGGTCCTCAACCGCAGCGTGGACGTGATCACCCTGCGGGAGCCGGACTCCCTGGAGGAGCTGCGGGCCATGGGCGTTTCAAAGCCGGAGGTCCTGCTGACGGCGGACCCGGCCCTGACGCTGCGCCGCGCCCCGGACGACCAGACGGACAGCGTGCTGCTGCGGGCGGGCATCCCGCCCCGGGGCCGGTATCTCTGCTTCGCCCTGCGGCGGTGGAAGGGCTTTGAGGAAAAAGCCCCCCTCTTCGGCGCGGCGGCCCGGTACGCCTACGAGACTTACGGCCTGACCCCGGTGTTCGCGGCGGTGGAAAAGCACCAGGACCCCGGCGCGGGCCAGCTGGCCGCCCGGGGGCTGACGATCCCCCACTATTTCCTCAGCGACGCGGGCGGCGCGGGCACCATCATCGGCGCTCTGAGCCGGATGGAGGTGGTGGTGTCCATGCGGCTCCACGCGCTCATCTTCGCAGCCGGACAGGGCATCCCCCTGGCGGGCGTGGTGTACGATCCGAAGGTCTCCTCCTTCCTGCGGTATATCGGACAGGAGCTGTTCGTGGACCTTCAGGCGCTGACGGAGGAGAACCTGCGGGAGATGATCGACCGGGCCTGCGCCCAGGCCGCCCGCCCCGATGCCCAGGCCGCCGCCGTGGAGCGTCTCCAGGGGATGGAGCAGCGGAACGTGGAGGTGGCCCGGCGGCTGCTGGAGGGCTAAGACCGCTTTTTGCCTTCCCTCCCGCCGAAAAGGCGCGGCGGCGCGGGTCCTTTCGGCGGCAGCAGGGAGCGGCTACGGCGCCTTTCAGGTCTCGCGCGCATCCTGCCTTTCAGATATCCCAGGAGCCGTTTCGCCCGGGAATATGCGGCTCCCGCGGCTCTCCCCCTCCCGCAAAAAACATCCCCCGGCCCACAAAGGGCCGGGGGTCATCTTTTGTCCGGGGCGCAGCGGTCCCGCTGGACGGCGATGGTGGCCAGCGTGTCGCCAAGCTGGGTCAGCACCGCGGCGGCCAGGGCCAGGTCGCCGTCGTCCAGGCGGCCCGCAATGGCCGCCGCCAGCGTGTTTACGGCGGTGGTCAGGGCCAGCGGGTCGCAGTCGCAGTTATACATACGGCATCACCTGCTCCCACTCTATGCGCGAAGGGGCGGATTCTTGCGCCTCAGTCCCCGCTTCCGGGCCGTTCGTCCTCATCCAGCACCCGGGCGCGATGGGCGTTGGTGTGGACGTTGATGTACTGGGCCTTCAGCTTGGAGTACAGGATGGTCTGGCTGGAGTACAGGCCGCTGTAGCCCGAGAGCATGTAGCTCAGGCCGCAGGCCATGGCGAAATACAGCAGCCCCTCCGCCCCGAACAGCTCCACCGACAGCAGGATGGACACCATGGGGCAGTTGGTGGCCCCGCAGAACACCGCCACCAGTCCCAGCGCCGCGCCGAAGCCCGCCGGAATGCCCAGCAGCGGCCCCGCCGCGCAGCCGAAGGTGGCCCCCACGAAAAAGGAGGGCACCACCTCGCCGCCCTTGAAGCCGGTGGAGAGGGTGACGGCGGTGAAGAGGATCTTCAGCAAAAAGGCCTCCGGACGGGCCGCGCCCTCCTCCACGGCGGCGGTGATGATCTCCATGCCCGCGCCGTTATAGTCCCCCACGCCGCACAGCAGCGTCAAAACGATGACGGCGCAGCCGCCCAAAACCGCCCGCAGCCAGGGGTTGGGCACATATCTCGCCGCCTGCTTTTCCGCCGCGTGGATGGCGTTGCAGAAAAAGGTGGACACCAGGGCGCACAGGGCCCCCAGCAGCGCCACCCGCACCATCATCAGCGGCTCCAGGGCCGGGGCCGCCACGGTGAACCGGGTGGGGGCCACGCCCATCTCCAATGATATCCAATAGGCGATCAGGGCGGCGGGCAGACAGGGGATGAAGGCCGCGTGGTAAAACACGCCCACGGTCACCACCATGATGGCGAACACCGTGGCGGTGAGAGGCGTGCCGAAGAGGGCGGAGAAAAACGCCGCCATGCCGCACAGGGTGGCGGTGCGCAGGTCCCGGTCGTCCAGCTGGAACAGCCGCCCCAGGTTATGCCCGATATCGCCGCCCATCTGAAGCGCCGCGCCCTCCCGTCCGGCGGAGCCGCCGCACAGGTGGGTGAGGACCGTGCCGAAAAAGATGGCGGGCACCAGCCGCATCGAAAGGCCCTTCCCCTGGCTCACCGCGTCGATGATGTCGTTGGTGCCCAGGCCCTCGGTGCGGGAGGCCCGGTAAAAGGCCACGATGGCAAGGCCCGCCAGCGGCAGG
>JAEXWS010000176.1 GCA_023406225.1 Bacillota bacterium
CGATGGAATTTTTTCTACTGTCTCTAAACGCCCGGTGGGCTCTTTTTGGTGCGCACGGGGCGTTTTCATGCCTTGAGCCGGCACAGCATATCCGCCGCAAAGGCGTCCAGCCGCTCTTCGATGCCCGGCAGGGCCATGGCCGAGCCCGCGTCGTTGGCCGTCTCCAGCAGGCAGGCCCGCGGCGGCAGCCAAAAGCCCTTGTTCATGCACAGGGCGGACACCACCTGGCTGGCCACGATATCCCCGCCGGAGTAGCCGGAGACCACGATGGCGAACACCGCTTTGTCCTGGAAGGAGGTGGTGCGGTACAGGGCCGTCAGGCGGTTGATCGCCGCCGTCAGGTTGGCGGAGAGGGCGTCGTTGTAGTTGGGGCACAGCAGCACCACCGCGTCCGCCTTCCGCACGGCGGGATACACCTCCTGGACCATGACGCCGCCGTAAAAGCAGCCGCCCTGCTCGCCGAAGTGGAGGCACATGGTGTAGGGGCAGCCGGAGCAGTCCTCCAGCGTGCCGTTGCGCAGGCAGGATTCCGTGACGGCGCAGTGTTCCTCCAGCCGCGCCCGCACGCGGCTCCACAGGGCCAGGGTGTTGGAGGTGCGGTGGTTGGAGGCGTGGAGCACCAGCAGCTTTGGGCGGCTGTGCCGGGGATGGGAGAAGTCCAGCACCCGCCGGACCAGGTCCCCCGCCGCCAGACGGTAGGCCTCCTCCAGGGAGCACCCGGCGTTTTTCGCCTGGACGGTGAAGTTCCTGAGGTCCCCGGTGCCCTCCACCAGAGGCCGGCCGGGAAAGGCGCATCCGGCCCCGTTGGCGGCCAGCACCAGTTCCCGGGCGGCGGACTTGGTGTAGAGGTCCCCGGCTCCGTCCACCAGGACCCCGCCCACGCTGCCGTCCAGCCAGCCCGGATGGGTGCGGAGAGCGGCCAAAAGGTCGGAAAAGGCATGGTTCACCCCGCTCTTTGGCAGAGGCAGCGCAAAGAGGATCCGTCGGTCCCGCAAAGGCTCCTTAAAAGCCGTGACCACCCGGGCCTCCCGCCCCGCCAGGGCGGATCTCAGCGTCTTGCCGAAACGGTCTCCGGCCGATTCGCCGGAACAGACCACCGTGAGCATCTGGGACATATGCGCTCCTTTCACCGCGGCCCGGTCCTCCCCGGACCGCCTCCGTTCAGCCGCCTCCATGAAGATAGAATTCATAGCAGGCCCCGATGTCGTTTAAGGCTCTGCAAAGGAAAATGACCGTCAGCAGGTTCAGGCCAAAGGAAATGAGATAGTCTCGCCTCCGCCTGCCGGAGACCGCCAGATACCCCCAGGAGGCCGCCGCTGCCAGCGGGGCCAGAAACAGCATCATCGCAGCCATGCTGTCATACACCTTGTCGGGCGCGCTGGCCACCGGCAGGCCGGTCAGGGCTGTCAGCAGCACGGCCAGAGCCAGGACCAGACATTGGGTAATGCGTTTTTCCATGCGTTCCGTTTCCATGGTCGTGCGCCCCTTCAAAGGACGGCCCGCAGCGCCTGCTCCGTCTCCCGGAGGCGGGCGAACAGCGCGTCCGGCAGGCGCTGGGTCTCCACCTCCAGCCCGGCGGCGGAATAGCGGCTGCGCACGCCGAACCACACCCGGCCCAGATAGACCGATCCGCAGTGCCACTGGCCCCGAAGGGTCAAAAGGAGCTGCATGGCGCCGGAGGAGACGGCGGGGGCCACGTAGGGCTTGAATCCCAGCTCCCGGATGCGCAGGTTGGCGGCGATCACCTGCTCCGTCAGGTCCCGGGACAGGGCGTCGTCATAATGCTGGATGGAATTGGCGATGACCAGGCCCTGGCCGTGGGGGCCGAAGCTGCGGCCCTCCTCCAAAAAGCTGCGGAACCGGGGCTCCTGCTTGGCGAGGTACGCGGCCCGGGCGTTCATGACCCCCAGGCCGAAGCCCTGGACCTGCTCGGCCCGAAGGCCCAGCCCGTCCCAATTCCCGTCCCCGTCCAGGTTGGAGGCCGTCCAGGCCGCCTTGCACAGGGGGTCCACCGGGTCGCTGAGGACGATGAAAAGCCCCCCGAACGCCGCCTCGCGGGCCATGCGGGCATAGGATTCCACGATGGTCCGGTTGGCGTCGAACTGGGCCATGCGCACGTCCTGCACGCCGCTGTCCACCGCCGGGATGCCCCGGGTGGCGGCGAAGAGGAATACGTCGCAGTCGAAAAGCCGCTCCGGCGGCACCGCCTCCACCTCCGGCAGGCCCTCATAGTCCCAGGGCCAGGAGATCTGGCCCATCTCGGCGGTCCAGCGGGCCACGGTGTTCGCGTTGAGATCGCAGATGCCGATGCGCTCGATGCAGTCCCCGCCCAGAAGCTTCAGCGCCGTCAGCAGCGTGCCGCCCACGTCGCCCACGGCCAGGAGGTTCACCCGGCTGCGGGTCTTGTTGGAAAGGGGCGGCGCGAGGGCGCTCTCCCACCGGGGATGGCGGATGTTGACGGCGCGCAGGGTCCGGGAGTCGATGCCCCGCTGGATGCGCCGGGGCAGGCGGGGCGGCTTGACGGGCATCCGGGCCGGGTCCAGCCAGGTGACGTCCACGGACTCCGCCACGAGCTGCCGGGCGTCCGTCACGCAGAAGGCGGCGGGCGTATCCTTGGGGTCCCGCTCCACCAGAACGCCCGTCAGCGTGCCGGGGGCGGGGGCGTCGATGCGCTCCAGGGGCAGGTCCGGGGACAGGGCGGCGAAGGAATGGCCGTTATGCTGATAGTAATACATGATGCGTTCCTCTTTTTTCTCATTCCAGAAGATCCCGCATCCGCAGCAGCATCTTCAGATCGTTTTCCAGACACTGGTGGGCGGGGAGATTGGGATCGTAGTGCAGGGTGTCCCCCTTGTCCGGGGACAGGGGCAGGATCACCGCCTCGCTGAGGCGGGAGAGGGTCAGGTTCCGGGCGTATTTTTCCCGATAAGCGGCTTCCAATGCCAGCAGGATGTCCCGGGAGTTTTCGATGCAGGTCCGGGAGAAGGCGAACACCGCCTCCCGGCCGCACTCCTTGTAAAACCGGGGGAAGGCGTAGGGCAGGATGAGATTCACCGCCGGGGTCAGCCCGGGCACGGAGGCGGACGTGCCGCCCACGGTATCCCCGCCGATGAAGGGGTACATGGTGGACTCCACGAACCAGGCCCGCATGTTGGGCACGAAGTACACGCAGCCCGCCTCTCGGCCCTTGGCGGCCATCAGGTCCCGGCCCCGGCCGGAGAGCAGGCCCACCAGCACCCGGTCGATGTCCAGCCCCTCCCGGCGGAACAGGGGGTCCAGGGCGTTGATGCGGTTGCCGGAGTGGAGCAGGTCGTCCACCAGCATCACCGGGCGGCGGAAAGAGCGGATGGTGCGCAGCTGGCTTTCCAGCGGCGCGTAGCCGGGGAAGGGCTGGATGGTGAAGGAGCGGAGGTCCGGGGCGAAGACCTTGTCCGTGTGGAGGGTCTTGGTGACGGTGTTGGGGATGGCGTTGCCCCGCAGGATCTTGCCGAAGGGCACGCACATCTTGGGACCCAGCACCCGGGGCTTTGTGGGCTCCGCGGGCACGCCGTTGAGCTCCGTGATCTGCCGGACCAGCCGGTGGTGGATGACCTCCGCGTTCAGCGAGAGCACCAGCGTCCCGGGATACAGCCCGCAGATGGCCTCCTGAAGGCGGAAGTGGGCGGTCCGCACCGCCTCCAGCACCTGCCGGTCCGAGGAGAAGGGCTCCTTCAGCGTGGTGGGGATGTTCTGGAGCAGCACCGCCGGAGAGCGCATGTCCACCAGCAGCAGCGGCTTGGGGCTCTCCACCTCCGCGGGGACGAAGCCCTGCCGGGCCAGCATTTGCAGCGTGCTTTCCGGCGTGGAGGGGGCCGTGGGGAACCAGACGGCGTAGCCGCAGTCCTCCGCCATGGCGTGGGAGAGGGCCTCCGTCAATAAAAGCTGCCCCACGTCATAGTTCCCGCCGGGGGCGCGGACCATGTGCAGCCCCGTGAGGAGCTGGATGCGCCCGGCGGTGCGGCGGCGGACGTAGTTGGCCAGGGTCTCGCTGCCCAGGGCGTCGAACAGGCCCTGGTCGTTGATGGTGCGCAGGGTCAAAAAGCCCAGCACCCGGGGCCGGGGCCCCAGATCCCGCAGGACGCACACCGCGTCCCGGGGGTCGATCTCCGGGCGGCGGCCCCGCCCGTCGGCGACGGATTCCGCCAGCTCCTCCCACAGCGCCCGGCTGGGCGGCGATCCCCAGGAGAAGTCCAGATAGCTCGCCCGGATGATCTGCTTGTACTGGGGCTCCCGGAGATAGAGGCCGTTGCGGTAGATGAAGTCCTGGACCGCCGGATCGATGAGGTTGGAGATGTCCCGCCCCAGATCGATGTTTTCCCGGATGCGGGTGGAGCTGATGTCCTCCAGGTGGGTGGGGAGCTGCAGCTCGATCACGTCCCCGCTGATGCGGGAGAGGTCCGCGTCGATCTCGTGGCCCTCGGCGTCGCTGGAGCGGCGAAAGACGATGTGGTTCAGGCTGTGGACGGACCCTTCCGCGGGCGGGATCTTGTAGGACGAGGCGTTGGCCACCACGTCGGACCCCACGGCCAGATACAGCGTCCGCCCCGCGAACACCTCCCGCAGGCGCGTCAGGTCGGCGGGGGTGGCCAGGTTCACCGGCAGGTCGTGGGGGAAGAGGTACACGTCGAACTCGTCCGCCACGGACATGGACACGATCTGCCGCCGGACCAGGGAGGGCTGGGCCTTCTTGGACCAGGAGAACTCGTCGATGGCCAGATACACCTCGAACCCCAGGTCCCGGATCTCCTGGACGATGCCCTTGTGGGAGAGGGAGAAGGGGTCGAAGGTGCCGGGGAAAAAGGCCGCCTTCTCCGGCTGATGGAAGCGGAAGGGGCCGCTTTCGATGCTGTGCATGATGAGGAAGCGGTAGATGTGGCTGAGGGCGGCGGCGGTGTAGAAAAAGGTCAGCTCCTTTTCATCCTGCTCCGTGATGAGGAAGAGGAGCTTTTTGGCGATGAGGGTGAAGAGGGAGGTCTTTTCCTCGTAGCTCAGGGCCCCGGAGGCGAACAGCCCCTCGCCCAGGATGTGCAGCGCCTCCTGGCGCACAGACTCCCGGCAGGAGGCCAGCCCCTTGAGCAAAAGCCCCGCCATGCGGCGGCGGCGGGCCTCCAAAACGGCCTCGTCCTCGTCGAAGCGCCCGCCGTACACGGCGTAGTATTCCAGCATGGACCCCACGGTGGCGAGCGCCGCCGAGGCCACCCCCGCGTTGGCGGAGGCCAGCAGCTCCAGCATCTGGGCCAGCAGCTCGTCCAGCTCCCGGGGGGTCAGCCATAGGGCGAAGCGGCCCAGGTAGGCGGGGATGTACTGGCTAAGCTCCGCCTGCCCGGTCTCCAGGGCCTTGGAGAGCTCCACGGCGATCTCGTTGCGCCGGTCCGGGGTCAGCACCGGGGCGATGGACAGCAGGGCCGCCCCCGCCATCCGGCGGACCACCACGTTCTCGCTGACCTTGATGAGGTTGGAGAAGTGGGTGGCGATGTGGAGCACGTTGGCCCGGTTGCCCTGCTCCACCTGGCTGAGGAGGTATTCCACGCCCACGGCCTTCAAGATCCAGGGCGTGGCGGTCTTCAGGTTGTCCAGAAACACGCCGGACACGGCGTCCTGCTGGTCCAGCAGGGTCTGGTGGGCGGACACGTCCAGGCCCACGCGCTTTCCAAGCTGGGCCTGGAGGAATAAGAGCGGCGTGCTCTCCACGCAGTCCGCCGCCTCCGTGGCGGCGGCGATGGCGGCTTTTTCCGGCGCGTTGGGGGGCAGGGCGTCCAGCAGATGGCGGAACAGCCGCAAAGCGGCGGCCTTCTGGGGCGGCTCGCCGTGCTCCAGCCACCAGGCGGCGAAGTCCACCAGGACGGCGCGCTCCGCGTCCCCGGCCCGGTCCATGGGCAGGTTCAAAACCGTGTCCAGCAGGGCGAAGGCCGCGTCCGGCTCCACCGCCGCCGGGTCGGCGTACAGGCGGAACAGCTCCCCGGCGAACCGGGGCGCGTCGTCGGCGGAGCAGCTTTGCAGCAGCGCGTCCACCACGGTCTTGGCCTGGTAGCGGATCATGCTGATCTGCCGGGGGGTCAGCCGGTGGTCCGGGTGGATGAGCTTGTCCAGATACTCCGACCACAGGCGGAAGGGCCGCTCCTTGGACGGGTCCGGGGCCGCGCCGGCGGGGTGCTCCTTTTGATACCCGGACCAGAAGCCCGCCAGGATGCGGCCGATGAGGGCGGCGGCCTGGCGGCGGATGTCGCCGTCGGGGGCCATCAGCAGCTCATAGAGGAAGTCCAGGGTCTGCTCCTTCTGAGAGGCGGACCAATAGGTGAAATACTCCTCGAAGATCAGGACGTAGGCCCGCAGGCGGCTGGGGCTCTTCTCTCCCCGGGCGGCCTCCAGGATGCCCACGAAAAGCTGCTCGTGGCCCAAGCGGTGCATCAGCCGGATGTTGTGGTCCACGGCGGTCCACCGCAGGCCCGCCACCACGCCCTCCGGGTCCAGGAGGGCCACGTCCCGCCGCGCCTTGGGCGGTCCGCCGGACGCGAGGGCGGTGTCCACGCCGAAGGAGATGAGATAGTCCTCAAAGTCCCGCAGCTTGGCGTAAACGTAGCGGTAGCGCTGGCGCTTGGCGGCGTTCACATTGTCCAGCTTGCTGAGGATGACATCGAAGGCCTCCCGCAGGGAGTAGATGTGGGCGATCTCGTTGCCGCTCTCGTCCCGGGACTGCTTCACCCGGAAATCCGCATACACCAGCGCCAGGGACTCCGAGGACAGATTCTCGATCTCCAGGTCCCACACGGAGTGGTTGGCGGCGATGCGGCCCAGGGCGGAGAGGCCCCGCTGGGCGAACCACTGGTCCGTGTAGTAATAGTGGAGGTAGGGCACCCGCTCTCCGGGCTTGCAGCCGAACTTGCCCAGGTCGTGGCCCGCCGCCGCGCCGGAGATCAGCCCCAGGTCGATGCGCCCGCCCCCGGCCCGGAAGGCCCGGGACACGCTCATGGCCACGTGGTGGACCCCGGCGATGTGCTCCAGTGTGCGGAAGGGGGTCACCTCCCGGCCCAGGCGCATCAGCTCATAGATATACTCCCCCCGGAACCGCTTGACGAACTGGCGGTACTCCGCCGCCACGCCGCTTTCTTGAAGCTCCTCCTCCGTGCAGAAGGCGAAGTCCAGCCAGGGGTCGAAGGGCAGGCACCGCCGCTCGGCGGCGAAGAGGGTCTGCAAAAATTCCAGATAGCACAGCGCCCCGTCCCACTGGGCGGAGGTGTGGGCATGGTCCGCCGCCGGATACAGCAGGGAGGAGGCCACCTGGTAGGCGTAGCGCATCCAGCCCTCCGGCGGCTCCGGGGACAGCGCGTCCAGCACCGGGCGGAAGGCCGCCAGCGCGTCGGCGCAGGAGATGCGGGCGGAGATGGGCGTCAGGGGCGCCAGCACCCGGGGCCAGTCCGCGCCGCCGAGAAAGCGGACGGCGTCGGCCCGGTTCATGCCCAGTTTGCGCAGGAACGTCTTTTCCACAAACGCCGCCGCCACCGCCGCGCCCAGAGCATCCTGTTTTTCCATAAGTCCCCCTCCGTTCATGCAGCTTATAATAAATTATAGTATACTGCACCGGACGCCGGGATGGAAGAGGAAAAAGGGGGATTCTTCCCGCGGGGCGGAAAAACGGCCGGAGCGCCGTTAAAGAGCGGCGGCGCGGGCCGCCCGGTTCCTCCGGTTGACCCACCCGGTGGACACGTCCATGGCGGCCCGGCAGGCCGCCGTCTGGTCCAGGGCGTTGAGCATGACGAAATCGTGGACGGCGCCCTGGAACCGCAGGGCCGTCACATCCACGCCCGCCTGCCGGAGCTTTCCGGCGTAAGACTCGCCCTCGTCCCGGAGCACGTCGGCCTCTGCGCTCAAGACCATGGCCTCGGGCAGCCCCACCAGGTCCTGGAGGGAGGCCCGCAGGGGCGAGGCGGTGATCTGGCGCCGGTGGGCGGGGCAGGGGGCGTACTGGTCCCAGAACCACTGCATTCCCGCCCGGTAGAGGTAAAAGCCGCAGGCGAATTCCCGGTAGGAAGCCGTGTCGAAGCACGCGTCGGTGACGGGATAGTACAAAAGCTGCTTTTGGATGCGCGGCCCGCGCCGCGCCTTGGAGAGCAGCGTCAGGGCGGCGGCTATGTTCCCGCCGGCGCTGTCCCCGGCCACGGTGAGGGTGGCGGGCTCCATCCCCAGCCCCGCCTGGGCCGCCAGGGCGGGGAGCTGGCACAGCACGGCGTAGCACTGCTCGACGGCGGTGGGGTACCGGGCCTCCGGCGAGAGGCTGTATTCCGGAAAGACCACCAGGGAGCGGGTCCGCGCGGCCAGCTCCCGGACCAGCTTTTCGTGAGTGTGGAAATTGCCGAAGACCCAGCCGGCCCCATGGATGTAAAGGATGACGTCCGCCGTCCCCGCCAGGTCCTCCGGCGAGACGGCGAGGACCCGCACGGTCCCCCACGGCCCGGCGTCGGCGGCGAGGGAGGCGACGCGGGCGGGGTATTGGAACACCGGCGCGTCCTGGGCCGCGTCCAGCACGGCGCGCCCCCGCTCCGGCGGGAGCTGGAAGATGAGCGGCGGCTTCGCATTTTCCGCGCATACCTGTTCGGCGGCCTTCTCCAGCGGGATACGGCGTCTCATACGCATTCCCCTTTCCAAAAAGTTTCCGTACCCAGCATATGCGGAGAGGGAAAAAGCGTGCGCTTTCCGCCGCCGCGGGCCGGAGGAGCCCGCGTTTTCCCGCGTTTTTTCCCGGACCGGTTGCGAAACGCCCCGGGCCGGGGTATAATAACCCCATCTTTTCTTTGGGAGGCCGCCCATGACCCGTCGCCGGTTTCAACTGAATGCGGTCCAGTCCCTGGCGGTGAGCTTCGCGGCCATGATCTTGCTGGGCGGGCTTCTCTTGGCGCTGCCCATCGCCTCCAGGAGCGGCCGGGCCCTGCCCTTTCTGGACGCGCTCTTTACCTCCGCCTCCGCCTCCTGCGTCACGGGGCTGGTGCTGTACGACACGTTCACCCAGTTCACCCTGTTCGGCCAGGCGGTGATCCTGCTGCTGATCCAGATCGGCGGGTTGAGCTTCATGACCGTCTCCATCCTGGTCTCCATCCTGCTGGGCCGGCGCATCGGGCTCCACCGCCGCTCGGTCCTGATGGACACCGTGGGCGCGCTGCAAATGGGCGGCGTGGTCCGCCTGACCCGCCGGGCCATGCTGGTCACGGCCGCCTGCGAAGGCGCGGGGGCCGCGGCGCTGGCGGTGTGGTTCATCCCCCGGTACGGATTTTCCAGGGGGCTGTGGATGGGCGTTTTCCACGCGGTGTCCGCCTTTTGCAACGCGGGCTTCGACCTGCTGGGCACCGGCGCGTCCCTCACCACCCTGGCGGGGGAGGCGCTGCCCAACGTGGTGCTGATGCTCCTGGTTTTGGCGGGGGGCCTTGGCTTTCTGGTGTGGGACGACCTTTTGACCCACCGCCTTCGCGTCCGGCGCTGGCGGCTCCACAGCAAGATCGTCCTGAGCGCCACCATGGCGCTGTTTCTGGGCGGGTGGCTGGCCTTTTTCATCCTGGAGGGGGACTATGCCTTTGCGGGGCTTCCCCTGGGGCAAAAGGTCCTCATGAGCGCCTTCCAGTCTGTGACGCCCCGGACCGCGGGCTTCAACACGGCGGACCTCTCCGCCCTCAGCCAGGGCGGCGTGCTTTTGACCATGATCCTCATGTTTATCGGCGCCGGCTCCGGCTCCACCGGCGGCGGCGTCAAGGCGAACACCTTCGCGGTGCTGCTGCTCTCCGCCGCGGCCCGGGTGCGGCGGCGGCAGGACGTGGAGGCGTTCCACCGCCGTCTGGACGCGGCCACGGTCCACCGGGCCTATTCCTCCGTGTTTTTGTACTGCCTGACGGGCCTTGCCGGGTGCATGGTGCTGTGCCTCCAGGGGATCTCGGTGGAAAACGCCCTGTTCGAGGCGGTTTCCGCCATCGGCACCGTGGGACTGACCCTGGGCGTGACGCCCGCGCTGGCCCCGGCGGGGAAGCTGGCGGTGCTGCTTTTGATGTTCACCGGGCGGGTGGGCAGCATGTCCGTGGCCATGGCGGTCACCCGGGACCGGCCCGCGCCCAAGCTGCGCAGCGTGCCGGAAAAAATTCTGATTGGTTGAGGAGACAGCGGAGATGAAATCCTTTTTGGTCATCGGCCTGGGCCGCTTCGGCCGCCATCTGGCCATTCGTTTGACAGAGCTGGGCAACGAGGTCCTGGTCATCGACCGGGACGAGGAGCGGGTGGCGCAGCTCGCCGGCGTGGCGACGGCTACCTGCGTGGGGGACTGCCGGGACGAACAGGTGCTGGAGGCCCTGGGGGTTCGGAACTTCGACGTGTGCTTCGTCTGCGTCAGCGACGATTTCCAGACCTCCCTGGAGGCCACCGCGGGATTGAAGGACCTGGGGGCCAAGTGCGTGGTGGCCCGGGCGGACCGGGAGCGGCAGATCAAATTTTTGAAGAAGATCGGCGCGGATTATGTGGTCCACACGGAGATGGACATGGCCATCCGGGTGGCCACCAGCTTCTCCAACGAAAATCTCTTCGAGTACATTGAATTGACCCCCAAGTACGCCATTTTGGAGCTGGAGGCGCCCCGGGCGTGGGTGGGGCGGACGGTGGCCCAGGTGGACGTGCGCCGCCGCTACAACGTGAACATCCTGGGCGTGAAAAGCGGCGACGAGATCAAGCCGCTGCTGGACCCCGAGTACCGCTTCCAGCCGGACGCCCACCTGATCATCGCCGGGGACAAGGACGCGGGACTGCGGCTGATGGACAAAGACTGAGCCGGGGCGTATGGTCCGACCCGTTTCGGCGCAAACTGCCCTCGGGGTGATTCCATGCAAAAGGCAAGACCCGCGGTCAACGACCGCTCCAGCCGGACCCCGTCCCTGCGCATCGAGCCGGAAAAGCGGCTCTGCCCGCTGTTCGACCCGGTGACCATCGCCACCTATCCGCTGGCGACCTCGGAGGAGATGGGCTTTCGGGTGCTGGACAATTTCTGCGAAGAGCATATCCAATAGCCTCTGCCCCTTCCTGAAAAGGAAGGGGCGCTCTTTTATTCCCGTTTGTCATATGAGATGGTCTGTGGTAAAATCAAGAGACGGAAACCCCGCCGGGCGGGGGAGACCGCCCGCCTTCCCGCAAGACCATCACATCCCAAGGAGGCCCTTCCATGAACCGCTGTTTTATCTTCGCCGCCGGGACCTTTTACGGCCTGCGGGCCGTTCCCGCTCCCGGCGATCTGGTGATCGCCGCCGACGCGGGCTACCGGGCCTGCCGGGCCGCCGGAGTGGAGCCGGACCTGATCCTGGGGGATTTCGACTCCATGGAGGCCCCCGACGATCCCGCCCACGTCCGCCGCCTGCCGGTGGAAAAGGACGACACAGACACCCTGGCCGCCGTGAAAACGGCGCTGGACCGGGGCTGCGCCGAGTTTCACCTTTACGGCTGCACCGGCGGCAAACGCCTGGACCACACCCTGGCGAACCTCCAGACGCTGCTGTTTCTCCGCCGCCGGGGAGCCAGGGGATGGCTCTATGACGACGATTTCGTCTGGACCGCCATCGAAAACGAATCCCTCGCGGTCCCCCGCGCCGTGGAGTGGGGCCTTTTCTCCGCGTTCTGCCTGGGGGACCGGGCGGAGGGCGTGGACGAGGAGGGGTTCCAGTATCCCCTGCGCGGCGCGGTGCTGACCCCGGATTTTCCCCTGGGCGTGAGCAACCACATCCTGGCGCCGGAGGCCGCCGTCACCGTCCGCAAAGGCGCATTGGCGGTGGGCTGGCAGCTTCCGCCCCTGGAGGGGCCGTTGTGCGTTCGATAGGATAACGAACCGCCCAAAGTTTTCTTGCGGCGGCCTTAAAAATATTGTATAATGGTCCAAACGGGAAAGGTCGACCTTTCCGAACAATTACCGGCGAGACCGTGGGACCGAGTGCGGGCACGGATGCTGAGGAGGAACGTTATGTCAACATTCACCGTAAACGGCCAGTCCGTGACTGTCGAACGCAACCAGAAGCTGCTCCGCTTCCTGCGGGACGATTTGCGCCTCACCTCCGTAAAGGACGGATGCAGCGAGGGCGCCTGCGGCACCTGCACCGTCCTCATCGACGGCAAGCCCACCCGGGCCTGCATCCCCCAGACAGACAAGCTGGAGGGGAAGTCCGTCCTTACGGTGGAGGGGCTCAGCGACTTTGAAAAGGACGTTTATACATACGCCTTCGGCGCGGCGGGGGCGGTCCAGTGCGGCTTTTGCATCCCGGGCATGGTCATGTGCGCCAAGGGCCTTTTGGACCAGAACCCCGCCCCCACCCGGGAGGAGGCGGCCTACGCCATCCGCAACAACATCTGCCGCTGCACGGGCTATGTGAAGATCATCGACGGCATTTTGCTGGCGGCGGAGACGTTCCGGGCGGGGGCGGTGCCCCCGGCGCCGGAGGACTGGTCCCTGGGGGCGCGGGTGCCCCGGGTGGACGTGGGGGAGAAAGTCACCGGCACGGGCCGGTATCCCGACGATGTCTACGTGGACGGGATGCTCTACGGCAGCGCCGTCCGGTCCGCCTACCCCCGGGCCAGGGTGCTGGCCATCCACACCGAGGAGGCCAGGGCGCTTCCCGGCGTGGCCTGCGTCCTCACGGCGGCGGACATCCCCGGGCAGAACAAGGTGGGCCATCTGGCGAAGGACTGGGACACCATGATCGCCGTGGGCGATATCACCCATTATCTGGGGGACGCCGTGTGCCTCGTGGCCGCCGAGAGCCAGGAGATCCTGGCCCAGGCCAAGGCGCTGGTGCGGGTGGAGTACGAGGTTTTGCCCATGGTCCGCAGCCCCCGGGAGGCCATGGCGGCGGACGCGCCCCTGGTCCACCGGTCCGGAAACCTCCTGGCCCACAAGCATATCCAGCGGGGCAACCCGGCGGAGGCCATCGCCCGGAGCGCCCACGTTTTGACCCAGCGGTTCTCCACGCCCTGGACGGAGCACGCCTTTTTGGAGCCGGAGTGCGCCGTGGCCATGCCGGAGGGGGACGGGGTCCTGGTCCTCTCCACGGACCAGGGGGCTTACGACACCCAGCATGAGATCATGGGGATGCTGGGTCTGCCCGCGGAGCTGGTGAAGGTGCAAAACCAGCTGGTGGGCGGGGGGTTTGGCGGCAAGGAGGATGTGACGGTCCAGCACCATGCCGCGCTGATCGCCTATCTCACGAAGCGCCCGGTGAAGGTGAAACTCACCCGGGCGGAGAGCATTTTGATCCACCCCAAGCGCCATCCCATGGAGATGGAATTTTCCCTGGGCTGCGACGAAAACGGCGTCATCCAGGGGGTGGCCGCCGAGGTCATCGCGGACACCGGGGCCTACGCCTCCCTGGGCGGCCCCGTGCTGGAGCGGGCCTGCACCCATGCCGCCGGTCCGTACAACTACCAAAACTTTGAGATCGACGGCTGGGCCTATTACACGAACAACCCTCCCGCCGGGGCCTTCCGGGGCTTCGGCGTGACCCAGACGTGCTTTTGCATCGAGACGCTTTTGAACCGGATGGCGGACCTTGTGGGCATCACCCCCTGGGAGATCCGCTACCGCAACGCCATCCGTCCGGGACAGGAGCTGCCGAACGGACAGATCGTGGACGGCTCCACGGGCCTTGTGGAGACGCTGGAGGCCGTGAAGCCCTA
Organism: Bacillota bacterium; assembly: GCA_023406225.1. Lineage (GTDB taxonomy): Bacteria > Bacillota > Clostridia > Oscillospirales > Oscillospiraceae > Oscillibacter. The sequence continues at coordinate 13,720 of JAEXWS010000176.1, forward strand.
CTGCGACGCGGGGAAATACGTGGGCCTGGCCTGCGCCATGAAAAACGCGGGCGTGGGCGTGGGCATCCCGGACACGGGCCGGTGCCGGCTGGCGGTGGACGGCGGAAAGGTCCACATCTACGCGGGCGCGTCCTGCATCGGCCAGGGCCTTGGCACCGTGCTGACCCAGATGGTCTGCGGCGAGACGGGCGTCTCCCGGGAGAACGTGGTCTATGAGCGCTCCAACACCTACAGCGCCCCGGACTCCGGCACCACCTCCGGCTCCCGCCAGACCCTCTTCACCGGCGAGGCCTGCCGCCGCGCCTGCCAGGACCTGAAAGCGGCGCTGAAGGGCGCGGGCCTGGCGGCGCTGGAGGGACAGGAGTTTTACGGCGAGTACCTGGGCAAAACGGACCCCCTGGGGGCCGACGTGCCCAACCCCGTCAGCCACATCGCCTACGGCTACGCCACCCAGGTCTGCATCCTGGGGGAGGACGGAAAGATCGAGCGGATCGTGGCCGCCCACGACGTGGGCAAGGCGGTCAACCCCACCTCGGTGGAGGGACAGATCGAAGGCGGCGTGGTGATGTCCATGGGCTTTGCCCTGACGGAGCGGTATCCGCTGGTGGACTGCAAGCCCACCGCCAAATACGGAACCTTGGGCCTGTTCCGGGCCAACCAGATCCCGGAGATCACGCCCATCATCGTGGAAAAGCCGGGGCTGAACGTAGCCTGCGGCGCCATCGGCATCGGTGAGATCACGTCCATCCCCACGGCTCCCGCCATTGCGGATGCCTACTAC
>JAEXWS010000195.1 GCA_023406225.1 Bacillota bacterium
TCCACGGTGCAGTATTTCATCAAGACCGGCGTGAAGCGGGACGGCACCATCACCGCCCAGCAGGTCACCGGATACTGGGACGCGGGGGCTTACGTGACCACGAATCCCCGGGTGGATTACAACGCCGGGTTCGCGGCCAACGGCCCATACAAGATCCCCAACGCCCAGGTGGACACCTATGTCTGCATGACCAACCGCACCCTGGGCACGGCCTACCGGGGCTTCGGCGTGACGGAGGCGGCCACCCTCCATGAGCGCCAAATGGACGTCATCGCCCGGAAGCTCGGCATGGACCCCCTGGCGCTCCGGCTCCACAACTGCCTGCACGACGGAGATGTGGGCATCACCGGGGAGATCATCACCACCTGCGCGGTGGAGGAGTGCCTCCGGGCGGCGGCGGACAACATCGGGTGGAAGGACCTGCCGGTGCGCTGGACGGATGAGGAGGGAAATCTCTGCGGCAAGGGCATCGCCTGCTTCAACAAGCTGACCGGCACCCCCTCCACCACCTCCTGCATCGTCAAGATGAATGAGAACGGGTCGTTGTACATCTGGTCCGCCAGCCGGGAGATGGGCCAGGGCGTGACCACCACCATGCCGCAGTTTGCGGCGGAGGCGCTGCATATGGACCTGGAGAAGATCAGCGTGGCTCCGGTGGACACCTCTCTGACCCCCTATGACAAGACCACCACCTCCTCCCGGTCCACCTTTCACTCCGGCAACGCGATCCTGGAGGCCTGCGAGGACATCAAGCGCCAGCTCTGCGCTCTGGCCGCCGTCAAGTGGGGGTGCCCCGCGTCGGATGTGACCTATACCGGCCAGGGAAACATCCAGCGCGTCTCCAATCCCGGCCAGCGCATCCACATCAGCCAGGTGGGCGGTTCCGGCATCCTCCACGAGCAGCCGCCGGTGATCGCCGTGGGCCGCTACGGCACGTCCGATATCTTCGACCCGCCTCCGGTGGAGGGGCGGCAGTCCTCCAAGCCCACCATCATGTGGATGATCGGCGCCCAGGCGGCCGTCGTGAAGGTAAATCCCGTCACGGGACGGGTGAAGGTGGTCCGCATGGGCGCGGCCCACGACGTGGGCAAGGCCGTCAATCCCACGGGCTGCCTCCAGCAGATCGAGGGCTCCATCATCATGGGCCTGGGCCACGCGCTGACGGAGGAGATGATCTATGAGGACGGAAAGCTTTGCAACGGCAATATGGTGGACTATAAGGTGCCGACCTTCATGGACGCCGACGTGGAGACAAAGATCACCCTGGTAGAAAACGGACACCCCGCGGGGCCCTTCGGCGTGAAGGGCATCGGGGAGCCGGGCATGGTCCCCACGGCGGCCGCCATCGCGGGCGCGGTCTGCCACGCCTGCAACACGGATTTTGAATCTCTCCCCATCAAGCCCGAGCATATTTTGTTCCGCAGGGAGGTGGACGGCTGATGCTGCCGAAATTTGAACTCTACATGCCGGAGGATCTCCGGGAGGCCTGCCGGCTGAAGGCGGAGGGGGCGAAGCCCGTCTCCGGCGGCACGGACGTCTATGTGAACATGCACGCGGGAAAGGACGTCTCCGACAGGGTGGTGGACCTGAAGGGCCTGCGGGAGCTTCAGGGCCAGCGCTTCACGGAGGAGGGGCTGGACCTTGGCGCGCTGACCACTCACCGCCGCATGGAGACCTGGGACGTGATCCGGCGGCACTACCACGCGCTCTACCAGGGCTGTTCCCAGGTGGGGTCCGTACAGATCCGCTGCCGGGGCACCCTGGGCGGAAACATCATGAACGGCGCGCCGTCGGCGGACTCCGTGGGGCCGCTGCTGGTCCACGGCGCCCAAGTGGCGGCGGCGGGGCCGGCGGGCGCGCGGTATATCCCGCTGGAGGCGTTCTATGTGGGCTTCAAGGCGTTCGACCTGGGGCCGGAGGAGCTTTTGACCCGCATCCGCGTCCCCCTGCCGCCTGAAAACGCAGGCAGCGCCTATTACAAATACACGCGGCGCGGGGCCATGGATCTGGCGCTGCTGGGCGTCAGCGCCTATGTGGAGCTGGAGGGCGGCGTGATCCAGACCGCCCGGATCGCCCTGACCACCGCCGGGCCCACGCCCATGCGCAGCCGCCGGGCCGAGGCGGTGCTGACGGGGCGGCGCCTCACGGACGAACTGCTCGTCCGGGCGGCGGAGGCCGTGGAGGCGGAGGGAAAGCCCCGCTCCAGCTGGCGGTCCAGCGCCGCGTTCCGCAGACGCCTGCTGCACGACGTGACCATCCTGGTCTTGCACGAGGCGGTCCGGCGGGCGCAAAAGCCCTGGGCGGAAAAAGGGGAACCGATCCCCGCGGCGCTGTATCCCGGTTTGACGGGCGCGCGGGTGAAAGAGGAGGAGTGAGTCATGCGGCACGTGGAGATCGATGTGACGGTAAACGGCGAGCGGTATCAAAGGACCGTCCCCAGCAACCAGACCCTGCTGCGCTTTCTGCGGGAGGACCTGCAGCTAAACGGCGTGAAAGAGGGCTGCAACGAGGGGGAGTGCGGCGCCTGCACGGTTTTGGTGGACGGGGTCCCGGTCAATTCCTGCCTGGTGCTGGCGGCGGAGCTGAACGGGAAGTTCGTGCTGACCGTGGAGGGCCTGGCGGACGACTGCCGGCTCCATCCCCTGCAGGAGGCGTTTTTAGAGGCCGGCGCGGTCCAGTGCGGCTACTGCACCCCCGGCATGCTGATGAGCGCCGTGGCCCTGCTCAACCGCTACCCCCATCCCACCCGGGAGCAGATCCGCAAGGAGATGGAGGGCAACCTCTGCCGCTGCACCGGCTATACACGCATCGCGGACGGCGTTTTGCTGGCGGTGGAGAAAATGGACGCCCTCCGGGCCGAGGCGGCCGCGGAGGGACGGCCCGATCCGGAATTCCGCGGGATCGGGCGGAACGCGGAAGCGGAGCCGGGCGGCCCGGCAGAGGGGTGAGCGCGCCGTGGGACGGGATGTGTCCGCCTACTTTTACCGGGGCGGCCTGAATTGCGCCGAAACCGTCCTGCGCTGCCTGATCGAGGACGGCGCCATCCGCGCGCCCTTGGAGACGGTGCGGATGATGACGGGCTTTGGCGGCGGGATGCAGCGGGGGACCACCTGCGGCGCGGTGACGGCCGCCGTGGCGGCTCTGGGCTGGGCCGAGGGGCGGACGGAGCCGGAGGAGTCCCGCGCCGCGTCCGCCGCGGCGGTGCGGACGTTTTTGCAGCGGTTCGAGGCGGAGTTCGGCGCGCTGTCCTGCGAGGAGCTGCGCAGGGCCTGCGCCAGGGAACACGCGCTGAGATCCCAGGGGATGTACCGCAGCTGCACGGTGTTCGTGCAGCGCGCCGTGGACTTGGCGGAAGAGATTTTGGCCGGGACCGGCGCGGGCGCTTCGTGAGGGCGCGGCAAACAGGGGGCGGATCCTTCCGCCCCCTCAGCTTGTCGAAAAACCTGTATTTCAGGAATACCTTGCTGTCTGCGGCGGGGGAGCGCGAGGGGGCGGCAGCCCGCCTCGTATGGGATCAAATGCCCCGAAAAGCCGGCAGGCGTTCGGCGAGCGAAGCGAGGACTTTCCCGGGGCTTTGCCCCGGGAAAGTAACGGCATTTTTAGGCTGTCGGGCAAGTCCGAAGGACTTTTTCGGCAGCCTGAGGGGGCGGATCCTTCCGCCCCCTGTTTGTATCCTTGCCCTAGGAGAAAAATTTGCTTTTTTTTTAAAATTAGGCTAAAATCCCATTGTGATCGTCAGTTTAAAGACCGCGGGAGCGCAGAGTTAGGAAGAAGATGCCATGAGAAGAAAAGAGACGGACGGAAAACGCCTTCCGGCGAAGGAGACGCTGCGGAGCAACATCAAGGATTATATCCAGCGGCAGATCGCCGCGGGCGTCTATCGGCCGGGAGACCGGATCGTGGAGACGCAGCTGGCCCGGGAGCTGAACGTGTCCCAGGCCCCTGTGCGGGAGGCGATCCTAGAGCTCGCCTCCATCGGCCTGCTGGAAGAGCGCCCCTATTCGGGCACGTATGTAAAGGACCTGACCATCGCGGAGATCGAGGATATTTTCGATGTGCGGGCGTTTGTGGAGGAATACGCCGCCCGAAGGGCCGCGGAGCGGGCCTCGGAGGAGCAGCTCGCGCAGATGGAGGAGATCCTCCAGGAGATGGAGGAGGACCGGGAACTGGAACGCTTTGTCCATCTGGACATGGAGTTTCACGGCGTGGTGATGGACGCGGCGGGGAGCCCGGCGCTGAAGCGGGCCTGGACCGTTCTGCGGATGGCGGAGTGGACCTATCTCTGCGCGGCGGTCACGGCGGTATCGCTGGATGAGATGGTGGCCCAGCACTGGAATATTTTCCGCTATCTGCAAAAGCGGGACGCGTCCAGCGCGGGCGCCTACATGCTTTTGCACATTCGGAACTTCGGAAAAGAGCTGGGGCAGTATTTTGAAAAAGAGAAGGGACGGGCGGCTGAGAGCTGACCGTCCGATGGAAAAGGGAAAGACCGGCTGATTTCATCAGCCGGTCTTTCCCTTTTCGTGGCGTGAGAGGGGCGGCCTTGCGGCGCGCCTCAAAAGGCCGGGGAGGAAGGATCATTCCGTGGAATAGACCTTCCGGCCGTCGCTCCAGACCGCCCGGATGGCTCCCGGCTGGCGCAGGTACACGCTGCGCTCCAGCCGTTCCGCCGCCGTCAGGGGGTGGGGCTGGGGGAGCGCGCCGTCGTCCAGCACCAGGGCGTGGAGCCGCTCGCCGGGGGCGAAGCCCGGCTGCGCCCCGAAATAGGCCGCTCCGGCGGAGGTGCCCAGGTACCACGCCTCCGGCACGGTCAAAAAGTCCGTCTCCCAGCCGTCCAGAACGCGCCGGGCCTTGGACGCCCGCACCGAGGCCGCCACCACGTCGAACATGTGGAGCTGGTCGCCTCCGCCGATGTCGCTGCCAAGGGCCACCCGCACGCCCTCGTTTAGCATGCCCCGCACCGGGGCCACGCCGGAGCAGAGGTTCTGGTTGGAGTTTGCGCAGTGGACCGCCGTTACCCCCGCGTCCCGCATGGCGGCCCGCTCCCGCTCGTCGGACCACACGCAGTGGGCCATGACGGTGCGCTTGTTCCACAGGCCGTACTTGTCGTAAGTTTCCCAATACTGCCTGCAGTCGGGGTGCAGCTCCTTCACCCAGGCGATCTCCCCGGTGTTTTCCGACAGGTGGGATTGGACGGGCAGGTCCCGCTCCGCCGCCAGCCGCCCCAGAAACGCCATCAGCTCATCCGTGCAGGAGGGGGTGAACCGGGGCGTCAGCACGGGCTTCACATGGGCGAAGTCCCCGCATTCCTCCAGCCACCGCAGCGTCTCCCGCATGGACTCCTCCGTGGTCTCCTGGAGGTCCTTCCCGCCGTTGCGGTCCATGTTCACCTTGCCCACATATCCCGTGACGCCCGCTTTTTCCAGCTCCTCCATCAAAATCAGCGTGGCCTTTCGGTGGAGGGAGGAGAACATGCAGACCCGGGTGGTGCCGTTCTCGATCAGCTCCCGGGCCAGACGGCGGTAGATCTCCCGGGCATAATCCGGGTCGGAGAACCGGGCCTCGGTGGGGAAGGCGTAGGCGTTCAGCCAGTCCAGCAGGGGAAGGTCCATCCCAGTGCCCAGCATGGGGTACTGGGGGGCGTGGAGATGCAGGTCCGCGAAGGATTGAAGGATCAGGCAGTCCCCCCAGTCCGTCACGGGCGCGCCCGCGTAGCGCTCCGGCAGCGCGGAGAACACCCCGGCCACCACGCCGTCCTCCACCGCCAGATAGCCGCCCTCCGTGACGTCCAGCTTTCCAAGCGCCGGGGCGGACACGATGGTACCTCTCAAAATTTCAGCAGCCATACAAACACCTCGTCATCATGAAACGGTTCGACAAAAACAAAAGGAGCGTCCGCCCGAGAGAACGCCGTTCCCTCACGCAGACACTCATAGCAGGGCCTTTCGGCGGCCCCGTAGAAACGTTCGCACCATGCTCCAGCGAACCTATATGAGCTTTCACCAGTTGTATGTCGCCGTCTTTACGATAGCACAGGCCGTCCCGGAATGCAAGCTTTTGGCGGCGCGGAATTTTTTATAAGGCGCTTTGGCGGAGAAAACGACTCTGGGCCGCCGGATGCGTTGGCTTTTTCCCGGTTTGCAGAACGGGCCCGCCTGCCGGGGGAGAGGACCTGGGCACTCTTTCGGGCCCGCCGCCTATGATGGCATACGGGCGGCTTTCCGTCCGAACCCTGATAAAAAAGGCGGAGATCGTATGTTGCAATCGATTCAATGGGCGGCGGCGGGGACGGGATTTACCTTCCTGATGACCACGCTGGGCGCCGCCATGGTGTTTTTCTTCGCGGGCGCGCCCAAACCCCGGTTCCAGCGGGCCATGCTGGGCTTCGCGGCGGGCGTCATGACGGCGGCCGCGGTCTGGAGCCTGCTGATCCCGGCCATTGACCAGGCGGCGGCGGAGAGCGCCCTGCCCGGCTGGTTCCCGGCGGCGGGCGGGATGCTTCTGGGCGTGGTGTTTCTGGCGGCGCTGGACGCCCTGCTGCCCAAGCTGCGGCGGTCCCGGGAGGAGATGACGGCCACCTGGAAGCAGACCACCTTGCTGGTGACGGCCATCACCCTACATAACGTGCCCGAGGGTATGGCGGTGGGCCTGGCCTTCGCCCTGGCGGCCCAGGGCGAGGGGCTTGCGGGCGCCGCGGCGCTGGCGCTGGGCATCGGCATCCAGAATTTCCCGGAGGGCGCGGCCATCGCCCTTCCCCTGCGGCAGAACGGGTGGTCCCGGCGGCGCGCCTTTGCGGGCGGGATGCTCTCCGGCATTGTGGAGCCGGTCTTCGGCGTGCTGGTGGTGCTGGCGGCGGCGGGCGTCCGCCCGCTGATGCCCTGGCTTTTGAGCTTTGCGGCGGGCGCGATGCTGTACGTGGTGGTGGAGGAACTGGTGCCCCAGGCCCACAGCCGCGCGGGCACCTGCGGATTCGTGTTCGGCTTTCTCATTATGATGGTGCTGGACGTGGCGCTGGGGTGATTCGGGGGGCTCTCCTCCCGCCCCCTCCCGCCGAGGCCGCCGGTCATGGCTGTGCGCGTTCCCCGGCCCCCGGGATGGAGGAGATCCCCCGAAGCGGCTTTTCTTGGGACCGTGCGCGGTCCGTTTCCTCCGCCGGGAAACGGGGCCTGCGCGGGGAGAGAAGAAAGGACCGGCCCCGCCCGGGGACCGGTCCTTTCCTCATATGTTGAGCCCCGTCAGATACCGCCGCAGCACGTCGAACGCATGGTTCGCGGCAAGGCCCCGTATCCGGTCCCTGCGCTGCCGCCCGGCGTCCATCTTTCGGCAGAAGGTCCCCGTGGGCGTGGCAAGCCCGATATACACGATCCCGACCGGCGTGCCGCGCTCGTCCGGGTCCGGCCCCGCCACGCCGGTCACGGACACCGCGATGTCCGCCCCGGTGGCGCGCCGCGCGCCCTCGGCCATAGCCCGGGCGCTCTCTTCGGAAACCGCGCCGTGGGCGTCCAAAAGGGCCTGGGGGACCCCCAGCACGTCCGCCTTCACGCTGGTCCAATAGCTCACCACGCCGCCCCGGTACACGGCGGAGGCCCCCGGCAGGGCGGTCATCCGCTCCGCCGCCAGTCCGCCGGTGCAGCTTTCGGCGGTGGCGAAGGTGAGGCCCCGCTCTTTCAGCAGCCGGAGGCAGACCGCCTCCAGCCCCATCACGTCCACCCCGTACACAACGTTCCCCAGGAGGGCTTTGACCTCTTCCACCACCGGGGCCAGCATGGCCTCCGCCGCCGCCTCCGTCTTCGCTTTCGCCGTGGCCCGGAGGCACACCTCGCAGGGCTTGGCATAGGTGGCGAGAGACGGGTTTTCCATGGCGGCCATCTTCTCGTGGAGCAGCTCGTCCACGGAGCTTTCCCCCATGCCGAAGGTCATGATGTCCCGGGAGACGATCACCTCCCTGGAAAGGCTTTTGAGATAGGGCTCCGCGCACCGGCGAAGCATGGTCTCGCACTCGTGGGGCGGGCCCGGCAGCATCAGCACATGCACGCCGTCCGCTTCAAAGGCGCAGCCCGGCGCGGTGCCCACCGGATTGTCGAACACCACGCAGCCCTCGGGCAGCTCCGCCTGCTGGGTGTTGTTTTCCGGCATGGGCATGTGGAGGGCGGATTCGTAAAAGCGCCGGATATCTTCTAGGATGTCCCGGTGCAGCACCAGGGGCCGGCCGAAGGCGGCGCAGATGGTCTGCTTGGTGAGATCGTCATAGGTGGGGCCCAGGCCCCCGGTGGTGAGGATGACATCCGCCCGGGACCGGGCCACGTCCAGCGCCTGGCGGAGCCGGACCGGATTGTCTCCCACCACCGTATGCCAAAAGACGTTGACGCCCAGGGCGGACAAGCGCTCGGACAGCATCTGCGCATTCGTGTTGGCGATGGCGCCCAGCAGCAGCTCGGTGCCCACGGCGATGATTTCGGCGGTGTGCCGCATGGTTGAGGTCCCCTTTTGCATTATTTGTGTGATTCGGATAAGAGAAAGCGTGAAAATGCACGGGAAAGCGTTTCCCGGTCGTTGGAGAGCCATTGG
>JAEXWS010000212.1 GCA_023406225.1 Bacillota bacterium
ATTATTCAGACTGTGGGAAACGTCCTATGTACTTCCCCGACAGCCTGAAAGGACGGCCCTTCAGGGCCGTCCTTTTTTTCATTGTTTACAAAAAGTCCCTTGTTTTCGCCGGAGAAAGAGGGTACCATGAGACCAGCACACAGGAAAGAAGGCCGCGGCGGCGCGGCCGGAAAGGAACTCATGAGAGATTACATGCGACGCGGCGCGGCCCTGGCGCTGGCGGGACTGCTGCTGACCCCCATGGCCCTGGCCGCGGAGCCGGACGCTGGGGCGGCCGAAGCGGCGGAGCCCTTCCGGCAGGCGGAGAGCGCCCAGGCGGACTGGCGGCTGCTGCTGGTGAACCCCTGGAACAGCCTGCCCGGGGACTTCGCCGTGGAACTGAAAACCCTGAACAACGGCCTCCAGGTGGACGCCCGCATCTACGACGACCTGAACGCCATGCTCACGGACTGCCGCGAGGCGGGGCTCCATCCCATGGTCTGCTCGGCCTACCGCACCGAGGCGACCCAGACCCGGCTGTATCAGAACAAGGTGAACCGCCTGCGGGCGGTGGGATATACCTGGGCCGGCGCGAAAAAGGAGGCCGCCCGCTGGGTGGCGCTCCCCGGCACCAGCGAGCACCAGACCGGAATGGCCCTGGACCTGACCGCCCAGAGCTATCAGGCGCTGGATGAAAAGCAGGCGGACACCCCGGAGCAGAAATGGCTGATGGAGCACTGCTGGGAGTACGGCTTCATCCTGCGCTATCCTGAGGAGAAGAGCGGGATCACCGGCATCGGCTACGAGCCGTGGCACTACCGCTATGTGGGGCGGGAGAACGCCGCCGCCATCCGGGCCCAGGGCGTCTGCCTGGAGGAGTATCTGGCGGCCCTGACCGCTTCGGAGAACGCCCCGGCGGATACCGCCCTGGAGGACGAGGCCGCCCCGGCGGAGGAGACTGCCCCGGCGGAAGAAACAGCTCCCGCGGCGGGACCCGCTCCGGCGGAGGACGTTGTCCCGGCGGCGAAACTGCCTTCCGGCGTGACCATTCCGGCGGGCGGCCCGGCGTTGGTTTGAACGGCGCAAAAAACACGGCGGAATTTTTTCCGCCGTGTTTTTTGCGCAAAGGGGGCCTATCCGGGAAAATGTTGCAAATCCCACTTGACAGCGGCCGCGGGATGTGACATAACTATATCATAGTAAATATATAGGAATAGGAGGAAAATAGATGAACGTTTACGCGGATAACGCGGCCACCACCGCGCTCAGCGATACGGCCCTGGCGGCGATGACGCCGTGCTTCCAGGAGGTTTACGGCAATCCCTCCAGCCTGCACACCCCCGGACAGCAGGCGGCGGAAAAACTGGCGGAGGCCCGGGCGGTGTTCGCCCAGCACCTTCACGCGCGGCCGGGGGAGATCACCTTCACCTCCGGCGGCAGCGAGGCGGATAACCAGGCTTTGCGCACCGGCGCGGCGCTGGGGGCGCGGAAGGGGAAAAAGCACATCATCTCCACCAAATTCGAGCATCACGCGGTGCTGCACACCCTTCAAGCGCTGGAAAAGGAGGGGTTTGCCGTCACTTTGCTGGACATTCCGCCCGACGGCGTGGTGACGGCGGAGCAGGTGCGCTCCGCCCTGCGGCCGGATACCTGCCTGGTTTCCGTCATGTTCGCCAACAATGAGATCGGCACCGTCATGCCCATCCCTGAGATCGGCGCGGTGTGCCGGGCGGCGGGGGTGCTGTTCCACACGGACGCGGTCCAGGCGGCGGGGCACCTGCCCATCGACGTGGAGGCCATGGAGATCGATCTGCTCTCCCTCTCCGCCCACAAGTTCCACGGGCCCAAGGGCGTGGGCGTGCTGTACGCCCGCCGGGGCGTCCGGCTGGAAAACGTGATCTACGGCGGGGCCCAGGAGCGGGGCCGCCGGGCGGGGACCGAGAACATCCCCGGCATCTGCGGCGCGGCGGCGGCTTTTGACGAGGCCTGCGCCAACATGGACCGGAACGCCCGGCGCATGACGGCCCTGCGGGACAAGCTGATCGCCGGGATCGGCGCCATTCCCCACACGGCGCTCAACGGCGACGCCGTCCGCCGCCTGCCGGGGAACGTGAACGTATGTATTGAGGGCATCGAGGGCGAATCGCTTCTTTTGATGCTGGACCAAAAGGGCGTGGCGGCCTCCTCCGGGTCCGCCTGCACCTCCGGCTCCCTGGACCCCAGCCATGTGCTGCTGGCTCTGGGACGGCCCCACGAGGTGGCCCACGGGTCATTGCGGCTGTCCCTGAGCGAATACAACACCGCCGAGGAGGCGGACTATATCCTGGAGGTCCTGCCGGGCATCGTCTCGTACCTCCGGGACATCTCCCCGGTGTGGGACGAATTGGAGCGGGGCCTGCGGCCCCACCTGCTGTGAAAGGAGAGCGGAACGATGTTATACAGCGAGAAGGTCATGGACCATTTTGAGCATCCCCGGAACCTGGGCAAGATGGAGGACGCCGACGGCGTGGGGGAGGTGGGCAACGCCAAGTGCGGCGACATCATGCGCATCTATCTCAAGGTGGACCCGGTGACCCAGGTGATCACCGATGTAAAATTCAACACCTTTGGCTGCGGCAGCGCCATTGCCACCAGCTCCATGGCCACGGAGATGATCAAGGGAAAGCCCCTGTCGGAGGCGCTGACTCTTTCCAACAAGGCGGTGGTGGAGGCGCTGGACGGCCTACCCGCCCATAAGCTCCACTGCTCCGTCCTGGCGGAGGAGGCGGTGCGGGCCGCCATCCGCGATTACTACGACCGCAGAGGCATTGCCTACGGCGACGAGCTGAGGGAGTGTCCCGGCCACTGCGACGCCTGCGGCCACTGCGAATAAAGAACGCCCGGAACGGTTTCGTTCCGGGCGTTTTTCCGGGCCGCAGGTCACGCAAGGCAAAACAGCCGTCCGTCCAGCTTCCCGTTGGAGAGGGTGACCACCGCGTAGGAGGGGCGGCGGGGGTCCCCGATGCTGCCGGGGTTCAAAAACATGGTCTTTCCCCGCATGTCCAGCAGGGGCTTGTGGGTGTGGCCGAACAAAAACAGGTCCAGGTTCTGCTCCTCCGCCGCGTATCCGGCGGCCAGCAGGGACTGCTTCACGCCGTAGGTGTGCCCGTGGCACAGCAGGATGCGCTTGTCCTCCAGGCACAGCACCTGCTCCACCGGCGCGTCCGGGCGGAAATCGCAGTTGCCGGGCACCTGGTGCAAAGGGATGGAGGGACAGCGGCCGGCCAAACGCTCCGCGTCCCGCCAGCAGTCTCCCAGGTGAAGGATCATGCGCGGCGCGGCGAGCTCCACCGCCCGCTCCATATTGGCGATGTTCCCATGGGAATCGGATAGGATCAGAAGTTTCATACGCAGCCTCCTTGACGGATGGAGACAGTATACGCCCGTTTCCTCTTTTTCGCAACTTCGGGGAAAAGAGCGCCCCTTTGCCCTATGCGCTATGCGGTCAGAGGGGGGCGCTCCCTTTGCGCGGCGGCCGGTCCCTGTCCGCTTTTCCGGGCGGTCTGGAGATGAGAGCGGCACGAGCGGCAAAAGGGAGGGATGGGGCCCCCAGGCCTGCTCACAGGTCCCGCTGGGCGGGGCCGTCCAGCAGGCGGCCCTGGTGATCGAACCGGGAGCCGTGGCAGGGGCAGTCCCAGCTTTTCTCATCCGGGTTCCACTCCAGCTGGCAGCCCAGGTGGGGGCACTTCAAGGAGACGGCGAAGAGCGCGCCGGATTCGTCCCGGTAGACGCCCAGCTTTTCGCCGTCCAGCTCCACCACGCCGCCGTGTCCGGCGGGCAGGTCCTCCGCCGGGATGCGGCCCGGGGCCAGCAGACGGCGGCTCAGACCCTTGGCGGAGGCGACGGCGTCCTCCAAAAGCTGCCTGGCGGAGGCCGCGGGCTTGAACCGCAGGGGGGAGAACACCGCCGCGTCCGCGGGGGGCTCCTGCCCGAGCGCCAGGGCGGAGCAGATCTCCGCCGCCGCCATGGCGCTGCTCATGCCCCATTTTTGAAAGCCGGTGGCCACCAGCCAGTCCGGCCGGGAGGCGGAGAACTGCCCGATATAGGGCACGCCGTCCATGGGCATGCAGTCCTGGGCGGACCAGGCGGCGATCTCCCGGCTGTCCGGGTAATACCGCCGGGCCGCCCGGCGCAGGGCCTCGTAGCTCCCGCCGTCCCGGCGGTCCCCGGTCCGGTGGCCGCCGCCCCCCAGCAGCAGATAGCGGTCCCAGGCCCGGAAGGAGAGGCCGTCCTCCTCCACGCCCAGGTACACGTCCTCCGGCAGCGCCGCGCCCTCCAGGGCCAGCACGTAGCTGCGCTCCTGGTGCTGGCGGGCGAAGTAATACCCCGGCAGGTTCACAAAGGGGAAATGGCAGGCAAAGACCACCTTTTCCGCCGTCACCGTGCCCCGGTCCGTCCTGAGGACGTGATCTTCCACTTCCAGCACCCGGGTCTGCTCGCAGACGGGCGTTTCCTCCGCCAGGCGCGCCAGCAGACGCAGGGGATGGAACCGGGCCTGGCCCCGCAGGCCCAGCGCCTCGGCGGCGAAGGGCAGTTCCGTCCGCTCCGTTAGAAACACGTCCATGCCCAGGGCGCGGCAGGCGTCGTACTCCCGCCGCAGGGGGCCCGGCGCGCCGGCGGCGTAGAGAAAGGAGGCGCAGTCCGCGAAGCCGCAGTCGACGCCCTCCTCCCGCACCAGCCGCCGCAGCCGCTCCACCGCGGCCAGGTTCATCCGCGCGTACCGCCGCGCCGCCTCGGCTCCCAGGTCCTCCGCCAGCCGGGCGTATATGAGCCCGTGCTGGGCGGTGAGCTTGGCGGTGGTGCCCGCCGTCTGGCCTCTGCCGATGCGGTCAGCCTCCAGCACCAGCGCGTCCGCCCCGGCCCGGCGGAGGAGAAAAGCCGTCAAAATGCCGGCGAGCCCGCCGCCGATGATGGCAACTTCACAGTCCCGGTCCCCCGCCAGCGGCGGAAAGGCGGGGAGCAGCGCGGTCTTTGTCCAGATGGATTCCATGGATCATCCCCCTTTTTGCCGCTAGTATGCCCGGTTTTTCGCGGATGCGGCAAAACGGTATGATTGCGGTATAATTGGAAGGGAAATCTTGCAAAATTCATACAAGTATGGTAAAGTAACCAAGTCTGCAAAGAATTTGAGGCGGCAAGGTTCCATCC
>JAEXWS010000012.1 GCA_023406225.1 Bacillota bacterium
CACCTACCAATCCTCCGCCACGGCGGTCCATCCGGAGGGCCAGCTCCTCTCCAACTGGTTCCTGCGGCGCATCGAGGACAAGGACGCCGGCGGGATCGAGGTCCTCTGCGCCAAGACCGGCTACGTGGCCCAGTCCGGTTCCTGCGCCGCCAGCTACGGCGAGGACGCCGGAGGAAACGGATATCTCTGCGTCACCGCCGGGGCCTACAGCGCCTGGCGCTGCATCTACGACCACGTGGACCTCTATGCCCGGTTCGGCTCATAAAGCGGCGTCCCCCAACGGGGACGCCGCTTCTTTTCAGTATCCGCGCTGTTTCAGCCCGGCCACCAAGTTTACATAAAATTCCCGCACATCGAAGCCCCGGATGTTTTCCCGGTTGAGATCCACCACGTCGCCGTGGGAGATGCCCCGCCTCCCTTTCGGCTCCAGCAGGGTGAACGCTCCGCCCCACCTGGCGGACTCCACGGATACCAGACCGTCGTTCAGCCCGTCGAAATGCTTCACCACGGGATATGTCACATTCAGGGGGAACTTCCCATGCCGGGCCTTTTTGCAGTAGGACATGACGCTTTCGTACACCACGCCCTCCGCGTCCGGCGTGACTTGGTTCCTGGCGAGGCAGGCGGATTCCGTCAGGTCCGTCACCGCCGCCAGAAAATCCGGGTCCGGGTCCCCCAGCTTTTTCAGCGCGGCGTTGTAGGCGGCGGCCATGGCCTGTCGGGCGCTCTCAGGCGCCTTGCCCAGCAGGTATTCTGCGAAGATGCAGCCCCGGTGGGGGGTGTTGATGGTGGTGAGGGTGGCCACATAGGGCGCGCAGCCCGCGTGGGCCACGGCGGCGCGGGCGTCCAGCCCGCCCTTGGAGTGGGCGATGATATTCACCTTTTCACAGCCCGTCTCCTCCACGATCCGCCGGATGCGCTCCGCCAGCTCCCGGCCCGCTCCCTCCACGGACGCGGCGGACTGCTGGCAGCCGTAATAGATCTCCGCGCCGTTCCGGGCCAGCTCCTTGGGGATGCGGCCCCAGTAGTTGAGATAGCGGAAATCCCGGAAAAACACCCCGTGGACCAGAAGGATGGGATACCGGGTCCTGCAGACCTCGCTCTCCGCCCGGGTCCCGTCCAGTTCCCACTTCTCCGTCTCGAACTCCACCTCATCCGAGACGATGCGGATGATCTTCAGTAAGTACCAGATGTTGACCCCGGGGATCCAGCCGCACACCGCCGCCAGGATGCGGTGCTTGACGCCAAGCTGGACGGAGGTCATGTAAACTCTTATCATGCCGTTCCAGAACAGGACGGCCTCCAGCACCACGATGACCGCGGCGGCCATCAGCCAAATGACGAAAAGAAGGCCCGCAAAAAAGGAGTTGGAGTGGAGGTCCCGCAGGGCGGCGGGCAGCCAGAGCGCCATCAGCGCCGCATAGACGGTGGCGGTGATGAGGAACAGCCGCAAAAGCTCGCAGCCCGCGGCCATCTGATGGATGCGCTTTGTGGGGGCCGTTTTGGGGATGGGCCGCACGTTGACATACACAAACGCCGCCAGGCACACAACGTCTAGCAGATAGATAAGGAGCCTGCCGCCGGCCGCCGAGAACCAAAAAAGGCCCGGGGCCGCCGCCAGCAGCATCAAAACATTGACGGCGCGCCGCACATATCTCACAAAAACACCTCAGGTTCCTTCTCCTCCCCGAAGTTCTGCTCCAGCATGGCCACATGGGACAAAAACGCCGGATCGTCGAAAAACTTCGCGTGCCGGGTGCAGCGGCGGACGCAGGACTGGCACTTGATGCACGTTCCCGGCACCTCCGCCACGCGGTCCGGATCGATGGCCCCCATGGGGCAGGCCCGGGCGCACACGCCGCAGTCCGTGCACTTGCCCAGGTCCGTCCTGGGCTTGGCCTTCAAGAATTTGGCGGGCTGGCCGTCGGTCCCCCTGGGCACGTAGTAGGGGGCGGCCGGGTCCCCCGGCACCGCCGGGGCCTCCGGAACACCCGTCAAGCCATTTACCTTGTCAGCCACGCTTTGCCCATAGCGCCGCGCCGCCCCCAGGTCCGGCTTGCCGAACCCCAGCTCGTCGGTGAATGCATGGCGGCTGGGGAAGGCGGCGGCCGCCGCCGTATGGAACCCGTCCTCCTCCAGCGCCGCGCACAGCTCCGCCAGGGCGTTGTCATAGCTGCGGTTGCCGAAGGTCACCAGCGCCGCCGCCAACGCGCCGCCGCCGTGGAACCCGCTTTGCAGATACCCCAGGATCTTGTTGGGCGTCTTGCCCGCATAGGTGGGCATTCCGAAGAACACCAAGTCGGTTTCTGTAAAGGAATATTCCTGTTCACGCGACCCGGGGCGCGTGAAATCCAGCGTCTCCGCCGAAACGCCCAGCGTTCCCGCGGCCTGTTCCGCCGCGGCGCGGACCGCCCGCTCCGTCGTCCCCGTGGGACTGAACCAAACCGCCCAAACACGCTCGATCTTCATACCTTCCGCTCCTCTCTTTCTCTGAAAACGCAGGAGACGCAGGCGCCCCGGCCGGGGCGCCTGCGTTCCGTTCACAGGGCAAAATCCTCTTGCTTCAGCCGGTCCGTGTCCAGGGCCGCCGGCCGGGGCGGCACCCGCTTCAGCGGGTCGTATTGAAACGCCCGGCAGTGGTCCTCCACGGGAACGATGCCCCGCTTCACGCAGGCCACCTCCCGCTCGCTGATCTGCTGGCCCCGCCGGCAGTACGCGCAGCGCGGGTCGATGTTTTTTCGGAACAGCTTCATAAAGCCCTCCCTTTCACAGCGTGTAAAGCTGCACGGCGTCCGCCTCCGCGGTGGCTCTGATCTGCGTGATCGGCGTTTCAAAGCTGTCGATGATCCTGGCGGCGATCACATCCTCCAGTTCCTTCTGGATGGTGCGCCGCAAATTGCGGGCGCCGTAGGTCCGGGAGTAGGACTTCTTCGTGAGGTGGGCCGTCAAAGCGTCGTCGTAGGTAAAGGTGATGCCCTTCTCCTTCAAGGACTCCGCCAGCTCGCCCAGCATGATGCGGGCGATGCGCTGGAAATGGTCCTCGCCCAGGCGGTTGAAGGTAATCACCGCGTCCACCCGGTTGATGAACTCCGGCCGCAGGAACTGCTGAAGCGCCTTCATGGCCCGGTCCGCGTCCTGCTCGTTGGCGGTGCGGCCAAAGCCCACGGTGCCCTCCTTGCTGG
>JAEXWS010000013.1 GCA_023406225.1 Bacillota bacterium
GTGCAGCCGGCGGCGGTGGCGGTCCACTGGGCGGTGGGGGTGCGCTGGTTGCCGTAGGGCACGGGCATGCGGTACTGCCGCTCGGCGGTGCAGAAGTGGGAGGAGGTCATGGCGGCGGCCTTGCCGGCGAAGCCGCCGTCGATGGCCAAAGCCGCCAGGGCCAGGGACTCGCCCATGGTGGAGCAGGCGCCGTACAGGCCGAAAAAGGGGATGTGGAACTCCCGCAGGCCGAAGGAGGAGCCGATGCATTGGTTCAGCAGGTCTCCGGCGAAGATATAGTCCAGGTCTCCGGGGCTGAGCCCCGCCTTTTCCAGGGCGCGGTTCAGCACTCTTTTCTGCATGGCGGACTCCGCCTTCTCCCAGGTCTTTTCCCCGAAGAAGGAGTCCTGCCCCAGCTCGTCGAAATAGTCCGCCAGGGGGCCCTGGCTCTCGAATTTGCCGCCGATGTTGGCGAAGGAGAGCACGGAGGGGGGATCGGCCAGCGCCACGGTCTGGGCGCCCATACGCTTGTTTTTCATGGATGTGCCACCTCGTTGTGATGGATTTTCCATAGGTTGTCCGAAAACGGGGCGGATTATTAAAAATAGACGGTCTCCCCGCTGCCGGGAGGGGAAAAAAGGACCGGCCCGCTCCGGGGCCGGTCCTCCTGTCAGGTATAGGATTTTTCCACCTTCACCACGGCGAAGTAGTTGCCGTCCAGGGTCCGCACGGCGGTCTTGATCTTCTGCTCCACCTCCGCGTCCGTCAGGCGGAAGCGAAAGGGCACCACCGCGTCGAAGATGACATTGGTGTGGGTGGGGCCCGCCACCATGCGGAAGTCGTGGATATTAATGGCGTCGTCGATGCAGTGGACCAGGGCCTCCACCTTCTCCCGGGTCTGCTCCGTCACGCCGTCGTCCGTCACGATGGGATCCATGTGGATCACCGCCTCGCACCCCAGCTTCTCCCGCAGCTCCGTCTCCACGTTGTCGATCTCGTCGTGAAGGGCCAGCACGTTTTCCGAGGCGGAGACCTCCGCGTGGAGGGAGATCATCACCCGGCCGGGGCCGTAGTCGTGGACGATCAGATCGTGGATGCCGATGATGCTTTGGTGGGCCATCACGATCTGGCGGATGCGGGCCACGAAATCCGACGTGGGCGGCGTGCCCAGCAGGGGATCCAGGGTGTCCTTCGCGGCGCTGAAGCCGGACCACAGGATGAAGCACGCCACCAAAACACCGCACCAGCCGTCGATGAGCAGATGGGTGTGCCGCCCGATCAGGGTGGCGGCCAGCACCGCGGCGGTGGCGATGCAGTCGCTGAGGCTGTCCAGGGCGGTGGCCTGCATGGCGGGGGAGTTCAGCTTTTTGCCCAGGCGGCGGTTGTAGAACCACATGTAGCCCTTCACCGCGATGGAGGCGCACAGGATCACCGTCACCAGCGCGCCGGAGTCCACCGGCTCCGGGCGGAGGATCTTTCCGATGGAGGATTTGGCCAGCTCCAGGCCCATCAGCAGGATGAGCATGGAGACCGCCAGGCCGGACAGGTACTCGATGCGCCCGTGGCCGAAGGGGTGGTCGGAATCCGCCTTCTGTCCGGCCAGATGGAAGCCCAGCAGCGTCACGAAGGAGGACCCCGCGTCGGAGAGGTTGTTGAAGGCGTCGGCGGTGACGGCGATGGAGCCGGACGCCGCGCCCGCGAAAAACTTGCCCGCAAAAAGCAGGATGTTCAAAAAGATGCCCACCGCGCCGCAGAGGATGCCGTAGGCTTTTCGGAGGCCCGCCTCCTCCCGGCCGTCTTTGATGAACAGCCGGGCCAGCAGGGAGATCATGGGATCAGCTCCTTTCCGGTGGATGCCGCCCGGTTTTGGCCGGGGCGGAACCAGCGTTTTGTCAAGAAGTAACAAAGGGGGATCATGTACAGCAGCGCCGCGTAGGGAATGGCCGCCATCCCCACGTCCAGCATCCGTAGGGGAACGGTGATGGCGATGCTCCAGGGGATGAGTCCCGCGATGGTCACGCCGGAATTGGCGATGTCCATGGCCAGCTCCAGCCGGGACGCGCCCCGGGCCTCATAGCTCTTTGCCAGGAGCTGTTCGTCCATCAGCACCATGACGCTCTGGTTGCAGAACACCGCCACGATGGCGGTGCTGACCAGGGCCGCGGCGGGGAACAGGCCCGCCCGGTCCGCCAGGCGCTCCGTCCAGCGCAGGGCGGGGGCCAGGGCGTCGATCCCCTCCAGGATGCCCGCGTAGAGGCTGGTGACGAACACCACCGCCGCGGAGGAGACCATGGAGAGCAGCCCGCCGCCGGAGAGGACGCCCGCAAGGGCGGGCAGGGCGGGCTGGAAGCCGAACACGGCGGCGCGCAGCGCCCCGGTCCAGGACATGCCCTGGAGCAGCACCGCCGCCAGCAGGGCGCAGGCCGCGCTGGCCGTCATGGCCCACTTGACCGGGACTTTCGCCAGGGGCAGGAGCAGCATCAAAAGGGCGGGCGGCAGCACCGCCCAATGGAGGGAAAACCCATCCGCCAGAGCGGAAAAGACCGAATCATCCACCGCCGCCAGGGGATGGCGGAGGGACAGCGCCGCATAAAACGCCGCCGTCAGCAAAGTGGGCAGGACGGCGGTCTTCAGCATCTCCCGCACGTTGCGGTACAGGTCCGTGCCCGTGCAGGCGGCCACCAGCGCGGCGCAGGAGGACATGGGCGAGCAGCGGTCCCCGAAATACGCGCCGGAGAGGATGGCCCCGGCCGCGATCACCGGGTCCACGCCGCCGGAGCGGGCCAGGGCGATCAGCACCACGCCCGCCGTGCCGGTGACGCCGTAGCTGGTGCCCAGGACGAAGGAGAGCGCCGCGGGGAGCAGGAAGGCCGTCAGCAGGAACAGCGCCGGGGGGATGGCCCGCAGCCCGTAGTACAAAAAGAACGCGATGGTGCCGGAGGCTCGCCAGAGGGCCGTCACCGTGCCGATGAGCAAAAACACCGGCGCCACGATCAGCGCCTCCCGGCCCTTGCGCCAGGCCATCCGCGCCAGCTCCGCCGCGGGGAAGCCCCGCCGCCGCCCCAGGGCGTAAAACAGGGCCAGCCCCAGCAGCAGCGCCCACAAAAGGCTGCGCCCCAGGGCCAGACAGGCCGCCACCGCGGCCAGAAAGACCGCAAAACAGCCGATCATGCCTGCCTGCCGGGAATGAGGAGCTTCATATGGCAGCAAAGATCGTCCAGGTCCGCGTCCGTGGCGGCGGGGACCCGCAGCTTCGCGCCGCAGTCCCGGCACACCAGGTCCACGGCGGACCGGCGGATCTCCATGCCGTAGCGGCGGCTGCCGCAGGCGCAGGAGACGCCGCCGGGCCGGGCGGCGATCTCCTTCAGCTCGGAGAGGACCTCGTACATGATGACGTTATCCAAAAAGGCCTCCTCCCGGTCCTCCTGCTGCTTTTCCTTCTCCGCCAGGACGGCCAGCTCCCGCAGGTGCTTTTCCACGGCGCCCTCCGGCCCGATGAAGCAGCAAAACTGCTTGGTGGCGGCGCAGCCCAGGGCCGTGGCGCCCTGCAGGACGCGCTCGGGGGAGCAGAGGGCGGTATGGGTCTCGCCGCAGATGCCGCAGGGGACGGTGACGGCGTACCGGGCGCCGTCGAAATCCACCCGGAGGGCGGACTTGCCGCAGCCGCACTCGATCTCGGCGTTGGACGCCTCCAGGGCAAAAATGGACCGGGTCCCCATCACGGTCTTTCCGCAGGCCGGGCAGAGGTAGCCGAAGGTCCGCATGTCGTCGCGCATAGAAAACACCTCTTCAAGGAAAAGTTTTTCATTAAGCTGAAATTATACCATGAAAAAACGCGCTTGTACAGCGAAAGACCCCGCGCTCGGCTTTGCGCCGCGGCGGAGGGGCAAAAGAAAGCCGCCCGAAACGGGCGGCTTTGAGGCTGTCGAAAAAGTGCCGAAGACACTTTTTCGAGTAGGCCGCGGCCCGTCGCGCGCACTCGCTGTCCGCTGCAAGCGGACAGTTCGCACACTTACGGAC
>JAEXWS010000071.1 GCA_023406225.1 Bacillota bacterium
CGCGGAGGAGAGCGGCGCGGGCTTCCGCTACGACGCCTCCCCCCACAACCGCTTCGCCCCCCTGGGCGACGGGCTGGCGGTGCTGTCGGACACGGCGCTGACGGTGCTGGACAAAAACGGCGGCGAGGTCTGGTCCACCCCGGTCAGGATGAAGGCCCCGGCCTTAGCCGTGGGCGGCGGCTGCGCCGCGGCCTACGACGTGGGGGGGACGGCGCTTTACGTGGTAGGGCCGGAGGGCCGGCGGATGGCCCTGACCGCCGACGAGGAGGAGCCCTTTATCGCCGCCACGATCAACGCGGAGGGCTGGCTGGCGGTGACCACCGAAAAGAACAACTACAAGGGCTGGGTCTCCGTCTACAACGCCAAGGGGGACCTGGTGTTTGCGTTCAAGTCCTCCAAGCGGTTCGTCACCGACGCCTACGTGACGGACGACTGCAAGGTCCTGGCCGCCGTGACGCTGGGACAGGAGGACAGCGTGTTCGTGAGCAACGTGGTGCTCTACGACCTGACGGCAAAGGCCCCCTCGGGTGGACAGGACGCCTCCGGCGGACTGGAGGTGCCGCCCATCGGGGATTACAGCATCTCCGACGGCCTGGTGGCCGCCATCGGCCAGCAGGGGGAGCTGGTGGCCACAGTGTCGGACACCGGATTGACCTTTGCCGCCGCCGATGGCGAAGTGAAGGCCGCCTATTCCTATGCCGGCGAGTTCCTCCGGGAGTTCGACATGGCTGGAGACGGCTTCACGGCGCTGCTGCTGAACCGGTACAAGTCCGGCAGCGTGGGGCGGCTGGTCACGGTGGGGACGGATGGGGAGGAGATCGCCTCCCTGGATGTGAACGAGGAGGTTTTGAGCGTGTCGGCGGCGGGGCGGTACATCGCCGTGCTGTATCTGGACCGGCTGGTGATCTACAACCCGGACCTGCAGGTATACGCCACCATGGACGAGACGGACTATGTGAAGGAGGCGCTGGTCCGCAGGGACGGAACGGCGCTGCTGATCGCCTCGGAGCGGGCGAGCCTGTTCCTGCCTTAAGAGGAAGAAATTTTGTTGAAGTTCACAAAACGTTTACAGGAGGAACGGTAGGCAAGTATGACCACACCTGTTATAATAGACATCATCGCCGGGGCCGCTTTGGTCACATTCACTGTTTTCGGCGCCCGCCGCGGCCTGTTTCGGGCCTTGGCTGGGCTGGTGGCTGTGATCGTGGCGCTGGTGGGGGCCGGAATGATCGCAAACGCCCTGGCCGCCCCGGCCGCAAAGCTGATAACGCCCATGATCGCGGAGCGCATCGAAGCCCAGGTGTCCGACGCCATGGCGGTCCAGTCCGCCGGGCAGATGCCTGAGTCCGGGGCCTTTGACATCGAGGACCTGCTCTCCCTGATGGGGCTGGACAGCGACGTGCGCAGCTCCCTGGCGGAGCAGGCCCGGGAAAAGGTCCAGGACGCGGGGACCTCCATCGCCATGGCCGTTGTGGAGAGCGTGGCCCAGTCCATCATATACGCGGCGCTGTACATCCTCTCCTTCGTGGGACTGACGCTTTTGCTCCGGCTGGCGATCCGGGCCATGGACCTGGTGCTGAAGCTGCCGGGACTGCACCTGCTGAACACCCTGGGCGGCGCGGCCGTGGGGCTGATCGAGGGCGGATTGCTGCTGTTTCTGGGCGTTTGGCTCCTGCGGCGGTTCGGCGTGTCCTTTGAGACGGACGCCGTGGCCGCCACCACTATCCTGCGCTTTTTCACGACGAACACGCCCCTGGGCGTGCTGTCGTTTTTACGATGACCGAGGGGCGGGAAGCCCACCCGACGTCAGATTTTCTGGAGGTACAACATGCAGCCTACACTTTGCTCAAGATGCAAAAAGAATGTCGCCGTGGTCTTCATCTCGAAGATGGAGGGCGACAAGACCGTAAACGAGGGCCTGTGCCTGAAATGCGCCAAGGACCTGGGCCTTCCCCAGGTGGACGATATGATGAAGCGCATGGGCATTTCCGACGAGGACCTGGATACCCTGAACACTGAGATGATGCAGGCGCTGGGCAGCGTGGAGAACATGGAGGACCTGCCCGGCGGCGAGGAGGAGGGAGAGAATCCCGACGAGGAAGAGGACGGCAAGACCGCCACCTTCCCCTTCCTGAACCGTCTCTTTTCCGGCGGGGAGACCTCCAAGGACGGCGCCTCCGAGGAGGAGAGCGGCCCCCGGGGCGGCCGGGAGAAGGACCGCAAGGACCCCAAGAACGGAAAGCGGAAGTATCTGGAGAACTACTGCATTTCCCTGACCCAGAAGGCCAAGGACGGCAAACTGGACCCGGTGATCGGCCGGACCCAGGAGATCGAGCGGGTGGTCCAGATCCTGAATCGCCGCCAGAAGAACAACCCCTGCCTCATCGGCGAGCCGGGGGTGGGCAAGACCGCCATCGCGGAGGGCCTGGCCCAGCGGATCGTGAACGGCGACGTGCCCTTTAAGCTGCGGGAGAAGGAGGTCTACCTCCTGGACCTGACGGCCCTGGTGGCGGGGACCCAGTTCCGCGGCCAGTTCGAGAGCCGGATGAAGGGCCTCATCGACGAGGTGAAGCGCCTGGGCAACATCGTCCTCATGATCGACGAGGTGCACAACATCGTGGGCGCGGGCGACGCCGAGGGCAGCATGAACGCCGCCAATATCCTCAAGCCCGCCCTCTCCCGGGGCGAGATCCAGGTCATCGGCGCCACCACCTTCAACGAGTACCGCAAGTCCATCGAGAAGGACACGGCCCTGGAGCGCCGCTTCCAGCCGGTGACGGTGAACGAGCCATCCATCGAGGACTCTGTGAAGATCATGAAGGGCATCGCCCCCAACTATGAAAAGTTCCACGGCGTGCGGATCTCCGACGGCATCCTGCGCCAGGCCGTGGTCCTCAGCGAGCGCTACATCACCGACCGCTTCCTGCCGGATAAGGCCATCGATCTGATCGACGAGGCCTGCTCCGACCTGAATTTGAAGGACCCGGACATCTCCCGCCGCATGGAGATCCAGCGGGAGCTGGACGATTACGAAAAGGAACGGACCATGCTGGAGGAGAAGGAGGAGAAGGTGGAGGGCGACTACGCGCGCCTTGCGGAGCTGAAAAGCCGCGAAATGCAGCTTGGCACCGAGCTTTCCGCCCTGTGTGAGAAGGGGGACCCCCAGCTTACCATGGAGAATCTGGCCCACGTCATCGAGCTTTGGACCAAGATCCCCGCCTCCAAGATCCGGGAGCAGGAGTTCCAGCGGCTGAGCCAGCTGGAAAGCCGCCTGAAAGAGCACATCATCGGCCAGGACGAGGCCATCGCCGCCGTGTCCGCCGCCGTGCGGCGGAACCGGGTGGGCATCTCTCCCAAGCACAAGCCCGTGAGCTTCATCTTCGTGGGTCCCACCGGCGTCGGCAAGACGGAGCTGGTGAAGCAGCTTGCAGGCGACCTCTTCGACACGCCGGACGCCCTGATCCGGCTGGATATGTCCGAATTTATGGAGAAGCACTCCGTGTCCCGGCTGGTCGGCTCGCCGCCCGGCTACGTGGGCTATGACGAGGCGGGACAGCTCACGGAAAAGATCCGCCGGAAGCCCTATGCCGTGGTGCTGTTCGACGAGATCGAGAAGGCACACCCGGACGTTTTGAACGTGCTGCTTCAGATTTTGGACGATGGCGAGATCACCGACGCCCACGGCCGCCGGGTCAATTTTGAAAATACCATCATCGTCATGACCTCCAACGCCGGCAGCGAGCGCCAGGAGAATGCTCTGGGCTTCAATAAGCAGCCCTTTGACGCGGCCAAGGACAAGGCTATGAAATCCCTGCGGGAGTTCCTGCGGCCCGAATTCCTGGCCAGGATCGATGAGATCGTGGTCTTCCGGCCCCTGAGCCAGGAGGACTTTGAAAAGATTGCCGCCCTGATGCTGGAGGAGCTGAAGCCGGTGCTCCTGGAGAAGGGCGTCCGCTTCAGCTGGACCCCCGAGGTGCTGACCCTGGTGGCCAAGGAGGCCTATGGCCACAAGAGCGGCGCGCGGGATATCCGCCGGGTGATCCGCAAGTGGGTGGAGGACCCCATCTGCACCCTTCTGGCCCAGCGGATGGAGGACCCGCCTGCCTTGATGCTGGCCCAGGTGGAGGACGGCAAGGTCACCCTGGCCATCCAGTGACGGCGGCAGACCCTGTGAATTGGGACCCCGTTTTGTGGGGAAAAATAAAACGTCCATCCAAGGGGCGGGCGGAGCAGAAGCGCTCCGCCCGCCCTTTATTTTGGCAAAAGAGGGTGGATATGCAGTAAAAGGAGAAAAATTGCCCACTGTTTCCATGAATATTCCATAGCTTGGATTCGTTACATATATCATGCAGCCTGAAAGGAAACTATGAACAGAAGGTAAAAACAGGTGAAAAATGATTGCGGAAACTGTATTAACATGATATAGTACAGTTGATACATACGGGACGATATCAGTAGAGAATGGATGATGATAGCTTGTCTGCGATAATCAAGACGGTAAACCTCCGCAAGGCCTACCGGGTGGGCACGGAGAAGGTGGTGGCGCTGGACTGCATCAATCTGGAGATCCAGCAGGGCCAGGTGTGCTGCATCCTGGGCACTTCCGGCTCGGGCAAGTCCACCCTCCTTAATCAGCTGGCGGGGCTGGAAAAGCCCACCAGGGGCGACGTTTATGTAAAGGGCGTCAAGATTTCCTCCATGTCCGAGAAGCAGCTGGCCCATTTCCGGCAGGAGAACGTGGGCTTTGTATTCCAGTCGTACAACCTGCTCCCCGGCATCACCGCCGTGGAGAACGTGGCCCTGCCCCTGACCTTCCGGGGGATGTCCAAGCGCAAGCGGGTGAAGCTGGCCCAGGAGATGCTTAAGGCGGTGGGCCTGGAGGGCCGGATGACCCATAAGCCCAACGAAATGTCCGGCGGCCAGCAGCAGCGGGTAGGCATTGCCCGGGCCTTTGTGGCCAAGCCCGACGTGGTCTTTGCCGACGAGCCCACCGGCAACCTGGATACCAAGACCACCAAGGAGGTCATGAACCTGTTCCTCAAGTTTGCCCGGGAGCAGAACATCACCATTGTGTTGGTCACCCACGACAGGTCCCTGGCAAACTATGCAGACCGCATCGTCACCATTGTGGACGGTGCTGTGGTATCCGACGAGGCCAACCTCTCCCTGTACGAGGTGGAGAAGCACCAGCAGGCTTGGGAAGAAAACAAGCAGAAGCAGCTGGAGGCGGCCAGGGAGGAAATGACGGCAGAAGATCCCCCGTCCCATGGGGAGGAACCTCCCGAGGACGGTAAAACAGAAGATACAGCCGGCGAAACCCATCTCAAAGTTGCATTGGAGGAGAAGTAAGTGAACGCAAAAAGGATTACAGCACTTGTTTTGGCGGGGCTCATGCTGGTGGGCACCATGGGATACATATTTTCGATGATCGCCAGCGCGGCTGAGCAAACGGTTGGCGGATATAAGGCAAATTACGTTATTTCCGACAACACCACTGCAAAGGTGCCGGGGAAGATATCCAAAGGCGAGACGGTGACCTTTACCATCACCCTTTCAGAAGGGGATTCTTCCTTTTTGGGACAAAGCTCTACTGTTATTTTGGAGGCCTGCAGCTTCAACGGCAAAAATACCAGTGTCATGGAATATGAACCGGCTTCCGCTGAGATAAAGATGACGCTCATGGAGTACAGCGGGACAGGAAATACCCTTTCCTTTTCCCTGAAGCCCAGCAGCGGCAGCACGAAGAAGTTTGATTTGACCATTGATGAATGTAGTCCTGCCAGCAGCCCCGACCCCGATGAGCCCCAGGATCCCGACGTTCCTGAAGAGCCCACCCCTTCCGGCACCCTCACTGCCCGGTATGAGGTCATCAAGGTCAAGGACGGCAACGGAAAGACCCGGTTTGACGCCGACAACCCGGACAAAAAGGCCGACTCCAGCAT
>JAEXWS010000113.1 GCA_023406225.1 Bacillota bacterium
GGTCAGGACCCCGTCCTCCACCAATCCCCCCGACGACGTCAAAATGCCGCCAAGGCCCAAATTCATCGCCGCAAGACCGGCAAGCAGCGTCATGACCTTCCCCGGCCGCTCTTTCAAGCTGAGATACGCATCCTTCCAGATGCAGACGGCGGCGAACACCGTCAACGCCACACAAACGCATAGGACCGCGCCGGTCAGCGTGTCGCACCAGCGGCCTAAAAACGTATCCGCCGCGCCATACAGCACCACGCACGCCGCCAGAACGAAAAAGCCGTACTGGAACGCCTTGCCCCGGGCCCGCTCCTGCCGCTCGTCAAAGGTCATGTCCAACACTTTTTTTCGAAACAGCAGGGACACCAGCAAAAGGCCCGCGCCAAGGCCCGTCAGGATGCCTAAAACCAGTCCGATATCGTGTTCCATGTGCTTACCTCCAAGTTGTTTTCTTGAAAAGAGCATACTTCATTTCCGACATAATGTCAAGTATAATTTACATTTTGACGCAAAAATTTGCAGGACAGACGCCCCGCCCATCCTGCGCCGGTCATTCGTGCCCCCGCTCGCGGTCCAGCAGCCAATCCGTGGTCACGCCGAAAATATCCGCCAGAGCGTCCAGCTCGATGTCCGACACCGGACGCTTTTGGCCCTCAAGCAGCGACAGGGCCGGCACGCTGATCTCCACGCCCCGCGTCTGAAGCCTCGCCAGCAGCTCCACCTGCTTCATGCCAGCCTCCAGACGGGCCTGGGTCACGCGCGCGCCCACCTTGTTCCGTTTTCCTAAGGCAAGTTTTCGCGGTCTCATCCTCAGCTCCCCTTTGCAACCAGTATATGCAAAAAAATGGTTGATTTATTTGGTAATACCAAATATAATGGAAGAAAAAAGCGATAGATGGTGCATCGCGGGAGGAGGACCGGGTCTTGTGACCTTTTTGCTTGTGACGGACGACGCAGACCAGGGGCGGGCGCTGGCCGGCCGGCTGGACGGGGCCATGCCCGGCAGCCTCTGCCTGACCGTGGCGCCCCGGGACCTGGAGGCGTCCATGAGAGAGGTGCGGGTGGACTGCGTGGTGTGTCCGGCGGACCTGGCGGAGGGCCGGCCGGACCGGCGGCCCCGGTTCGTGGCCTGGCCGGAGCGCGGGATGCAGGAGGCGTGGGTCCAGGCGCTGCTGCGCCGCGCGGCCCTCTGGGAGCCGCCCAATCCGCTGTTTTGAAAAGACCGGAGGCGCACAAAGCGCCCCCGGTCTTTTTTTACTTGTGCTCCCTGATCTGGCGGTACAGGCACTGGAGCCCGTCGGACAAGCCGCCCACCTGGTCGATCAGCCCCAGGGACACCGCCTCCTCCCCGTAGATCACGCTGCCCACGTCCGCCGCCATGTCGTCCTTGGCCAGCATGAGGGCCTGGAACTTCTCCGCGCCGATCCGGCTGTGTCCGGCCACGAAGTCCACGATGCGCTCTTGAAGGCGCTGGAAGTAGCTGTAGGTCTGGGGCGCGGCGATGACCGTGCCGCTCATGCGCACCGGGTGGATGGTCATGGCGGCGGAGGGCACGGCAAAGCTGCGCCGGGCCGCCACCGCCAGGGGCACGCCGATGGAGTGGCTGCCGCCCAGGACGATGGAGACGGTGGGCTTCGTCATCCCCGCGATCAGCTCCGCGATGGCAAGGCCCGCCTCCACGTCGCCGCCCACGGTGTTCAGCAGGAACAGCACGCCGTCCACCTCCTCGGACTCCTCCAGCTTTGCCAGAAGAGGCAGGACATGTTCGTATTTTGTGGTCTTGGTGCCGTTCCCGGCGGTCATATGGCCCTCGATCTGGCCGATGATGGTCAGGCAGTAAACGGTGCCGTAGGGCGTGCGGGTCATGGCGGAGCCAAAGTCCACGATGGACTGGGCGGTATCCTTCCCGCTGTTTTCGTCGTTTTCGCCGCTGCTGCCGGCGGCTTTTGTCGTATCTAACATGTGATCCCTCGCTTTCTCTGCTATTTTCCGCACTTTCACGAAAACTACACGCCCTCCGCACTTTCTTTTTTTGGATCGGCGTGCTATACTGAATCGTAATTTTTATGAAACCTGGAGGGATGACACGTGGGACAGGCAAAACGGCGCGTCGTGGTGAAGGTGGGCACCTCCACCCTCACCCATCCGTCCGGGGCGGTGGACCTGCGGAGCATGGAGCACCTGGTCCGGACCCTGGCGGACCTGAGCGGCTGCGGGCACGAGATCATCCTGGTGTCCTCCGGCGCCATCGCCGTGGGCACCCGGAAGCTGAACCTGCCGGAGCGGCCCGGCGAGCTGCGGATGAAGCAGGCCGCCGCCGCCGTGGGCCAGTGCCGAATGATGCACATCTACGACAAGCTCTTCTCCGAGTACAACCGGAACGTGGCCCAGATCTTGCTGACCGGGGACGACGTGGACCACTCCGCCCGGGCGGAGCACCTGACGGGCACCTTCTCCGCCCTGCTGGAAATGGGCGTCATCCCGGTGGTGAACGAAAACGACTCCGTATCCTCCGCTGAGATCGAAACGGGGCGGCAGAAGGTCCTGGGCGACAACGACACCCTCTCGGCCATCGTGGCGCGGCTCTGCGGCGCGGACCTTCTCATCCTGCTCAGCGACATCGACGGACTGTACGACGCGGACCCCCGCACCCACCCGGATGCGACCCTTATCCACCGGGTGGAGGCGCTGACGCCGGAGATCTTGGAAATGGCGGGCGGGGCCGGGTCCTGGCGGGGCACCGGCGGCATGGCCACCAAGCTCTCCGCCGCCCGCATCGCCATGGAGTGCGGCTGCGATATGGTCATCACCAACGGCAAGCGGACGGAGGACCTGTACGGCATCGTGGAGGGCCGGGACGTGGGCACCCGGTTTTTGGCAGGCGGCCGCTGAGGGGCGCGCCATGGCCGTGGCGGGCGTCAACGCCTTTTTCCTGTTCACCGCATAGCTGGTTTTCCCATACGGACCTGCCGCGCCCGGAGAAGCGGCGCGGGCGGAAAGGAGCGACATCATGAATACAGTCTTGCAGCAGCAGGGCGCGCTGGCAAAGGCCGCGTCCCGGGTGCTGGCCATTGCCGGCACCGCGAAAAAGAACGCGGCCCTGGAGGCCGTCGCGGAAATCTTGACGGAGCGCCGGGACGAGTGGCTGTCCGCCAACGCCGCCGACGTGGAGGCGGCCAGGGCGGCGGGGATGCGCCCCGCCATGCTGGACCGGCTGACCCTGACGGAAGCCCGCATCGCCGACATCGTGGACGGCGTGCGGCAGGTGGCCGCCCTCCCGGACCCCATCGGCCGGGTGGATAAGATGGAGACCCGGCCCAACGGCCTCATCATCGGACGGCGGCGGGTGCCCCTGGGCGTCATCGCCATCATTTTCGAGGCCCGGCCCAACGTCACCGTGGACGCGGCGGCCCTGTGCTTAAAGTCCGGCAACGTGTGCATCCTCCGGGGCGGGAAGGAGGCCATCCGGTCCAACCGCCGCGCCGCCGCCCTCATGCGGGAGGCGCTGGAGCGGGCTGGATTGCCCGCCGACTGCATCTCCCTGGTGCAGGACACCGGCCACGACACCGCCAACGAGCTGATGCACCTGGAGGGGTACGTGGACGTGCTGATCCCCCGGGGCGGGTCGGCGCTGATCCGGGCCGTGGCCAAGGAGGCCAGCGTGCCCGTCATCCGCACCGGCGAGGGCGTGTGCCACGTGTACATCGACGACGAGGCGGACCTGGACATGGGCGCGAACATCCTCTTCAACGCCAAATGCTCCCGGCCCTCCGTGTGCAACGCCGCGGAGTGCGTGCTGGTCCACCGGGACGCGGCGGCGGCGTTTTGGAAGAAGGCCCTTCCCCTGCTGGACGAAAAGGGCGTGGAGCTGCGGGCGGACGAAGAGGCGCTGGCCCTGCTGGGTCCCCGGGCCCTGCCCGCGGCGGAGAGCGACTGGGACGCGGAGTACGACGACTTCATCCTGGCGGTGAAGACCGTGGGCGGGCTGGAGGAGGCGGTGGACTTCATCAACGCCCACGGCACCGGCCACTCCGAGAGCATCGTCACCAAAAACTATTTCAAGGCCCAGCGCTTTTTGGACGCGGTGGACGCGGCGGCGGTGTATGTGAACGCCTCCACCCGCTTCACCGACGGCGGCGAGTTCGGCCTGGGGGCGGAGATCGGCATCTCCACCCAGAAGATGCACGCCCGGGGCCCCATGGGCCTGGAGGAGCTGACCTCCTGCAAGTATGTGGTCTACGGCGAGGGCCAGGTGCGGGAATAAGCGGCGTTCTAGGGCGCGGGGCCTGGTTTGGACTTCATTATTTATACGCAAAGGATGGATGAATATGTTTGGATTCATCGGCGCCGGCAACATGGGCGGCGCGCTGGCCCGGGCCGTGTGCAGGCAGGTCCCCGGCGGGCAGGTGCTGCTGGCGAACCGCACGGCGGAAAAGGCGGAGCGCCTGGCGGCGGAGCTGGGGTGCCGCGTCTCGGACAACGCCGCGGCGGCGGAACGCGCGGACTTCCTCTTTCTGGGCGTGAAGCCCCAGATGATGGCGGGACTGCTGGCGGAGCTCGCCCCCGTCCTGGCGGAGCGGCGGAGCCGCTTCGTCCTGGTGACCATGGCGGCGGGCCTGACCATCGGGGACATCCGGTCCATGGCGGGCGGCACCTATCCCGTGATCCGCATCATGCCCAACACCCCCGCCTCCATCGGGGAGGGCATGATCCTCTACGCCTGCGACGGCGTGGACCGTGCGGAGGAGCAGGCGTTTTTGGACGCCCTGTCCAAGGCGGGCAGGCTCTCTCCCCTGCCGGAATCCCTCATGGACGCGGGCTCCGCCGTGTCCGGCTGCGGGCCGGCCTTCGTGGACCTCTTCATCGAGGCCCTGGCCGACGGCGGCGTGGCCTGCGGCCTGCCCCGGGCGGCGGCGCTGGAATACGCCGCCCAGATGGTGGCGGGCTCCGCCCGGCTGGTGCTGGAGAGCGGCCGCCACCCCGGCGCTTTGAAGGACGCGGTCTGCTCTCCCGGCGGCACCACCATCCAGGGTGTGCGGACGCTGGAGGAGGCCGGGTTCCGGGGCGCGGTGATGGACGCGGTGATCGCGGCCTATGAAAAGACGCAGGACCTGAAATAAAGCATGCGCCGCGGGCTGACGGACGGCCCGCGGCGCTTCCTTTTTCAAAATCCTGAACGCCTTTTGCGGACGGACGCGCCCCCTGCGGACAAAAGGGGACCGCGGGCGGCCGGGCGCGGCCCCGCTCCCGGGGGCCGGAAAAGGCTTTTGGAGAGCCGCGAAACAG
>JAEXWS010000177.1 GCA_023406225.1 Bacillota bacterium
CGATGCGGCCGAAGCCCAGGATGCCGATGGTCTTGCCCGCCAGCTCGATGAGCGGATAGTCCCAGAAGCACCAGTCGGCGCTCGTCTCCCAGCGGCCCGCGTGGACAGCGTCGTTGTGGTGGGCCACATGGTGGCAGATCTCCAGCAGCAGGGCGATGGCGAACTGGCTGACGGAGGCCGTGCCGTAGGTGGGAACGTTGGTGACGGGGATCCCCTTCTCCCGGGCGCAGGCCACGTCCACCACGTCGTACCCCGTGGCAAGCATGCTGATGAACTTCATGCCGGGGCAGGCGTCCATCACGGCCCGGGAAATGGGGGTCTTGTTGGTAAAAACGGCTTCCGCGTCCCCGATACGGGCGATGATCTCCGCCTCGTCGGTGAGGCTGGTCCGGTCATATACCGTCAAGTCTCCCAGCTTCTCCAGCTCGCCCCAGCTCAAATCGCCGGGGTTTTCCGTATAGCCGTCCAAAATCACGATCTTCATGCGTTTCACTCCTTATCCGCGGCGGAGCGGACGAAGGCAGGTCCCTGCCAAAGCACGCCCCCCGATCCAGTCGTTTGTATCATGACACGCCGGTTCCTGCCTGTCAACAGCTTTTCAGCAGGTCCAGGGAAACTTGGCAGCGCGCAGCCAGATCCCGGAACTCCTGCTCCGTGGCGGCGTTGATCTCGATCCCCTCCGCCTGGTTTTTCCGCACCAGCCGGTCCTCGATCTCTCCGGGGATCATGATCTCCTGGAATCCGGGCGCCACCGGTCCGGCCTTCAGCTCGTCGTACATGGCGTCCGCCCGGGCCTTGAACGTCTCCACGTCCAGGAACTTGCCGATGTCGATGGCTCCCATGAAATATCCCACGCCGGAGGGCTCCGTGGGGTTCTCGAACATCCGGGGGATGCGGCGGGAGTCGTTGCCGCCGGCAAGGCAGCAGCAGATCACGTCGATGATGAGGGCCAGGGCATAGCCCTTGGCGCCGCCCAGGGGCGTCAGCGCGCCCACGTTGGCGGCGGCCGCGTCCGTGGTGGGTCTGCCGTCCGCGTCCAGGGCCCACGTGTCCGGGATGGGCTTCCCCTCTTTCATCGCCAGGGCGATCTTCCCCTTGGCCACCGTGCTGGTGGCCATGTCCAGCACCAGGTCCGGATGCCTGCCGGAGGGAAGCGCCACGGACAGCGGATTCGTGCCCAGCATGGGGGCGGCCCCGCCGAAGGGCGCCACCAGGGCCGGGGAGTTGCAGATGGAAAAGCCGATCATGTTTTCCTTTGCGGCCTGCATTGCATAGAACCCGCCGAAGCCGTAGTGCGAGGCGTGGTTCACCGTGGCGAAGCTGACGCCGGACTCCCGGGCGCGGCGGATGCACTCCCGGATCGTAAACGCGCCGATGGTGGAGCCCATGCCGTTTTGGCCGTCCACGGAGAACACGGCCCCCTGGTCCATGGTGATGACGGGCTGGGCGGTGGCGGAGGTGACGCCCCGCTCGATGCGGGTCACGTATCCCGCAAGCTTGGTCAGGCCGTGGGAGCGGATGCCCCGCATGTCGGACAGAAGCAGGTTCTCCAGCAGCAGTTCCGCGTCCGCCTGGGACATGCCCACGCAGCGCATGATCTGCACGCCGAATTCCCGCAGGGATGCAACTGTATATTTCATTTTGATCTCCTCTTCTCGTAATGGTTGGGACCGCTCAGGGGCGGATCATCCCCCGGCGGCGCTGCATCTCGTCCCGCCAGCCCATGATCTGGGCGGCGGTGACCCGCTCTCCCCGTTCCAGGGCCGCCCGGCAGGGCTCCAGCAGGGCGTTTTCCGCCTCCATGGCCCGGACGCAGGCGCCCGCCAACTCTCCGGCGATCTCCCCGGGAATGACGATGGCCCCGTGGCGGTCCGCATGAAGAAGGTCGCCGGGACGGACGGTCATGCCGCAGATATCCACCTCCGTCCCCGCCTCCACCATGTGGATATACGCATGGGAGATGAGGACTTCCTTGGAAAAGAGGTAGAATCCCACTTTCCGGACCTCTTCGATGTCCCGCACGCCGCCGTTGGTCACAACGCCCACACAGCCCAGCGCCCGGTGGACGGTGGCCTGTACGTCCCCCCAAAAGGACCCCACCGGCACGCCGTCCATGTCTTGGATGGCCGCCACCATGGGCAGGTCAAAGCCCTCGTACTGGCGGTAGTAGGCCTCCATCACCGCGCTGTGGGCCGGGGTCGCCGGACTGCGGGCGGAGACGACGCCGGTGCGGGCATAGCCCACCATGGGACGTTCCGCCGGCGCCGCGCGCATCCGAAGCTCCGGCCGTGTGAAGCCCTCCGTCCGGCCCCGGATGCCGAAGCCCTCGATGGCGTTGCAGATGGTGGGGGTGTCGAACGCCGCCAGGGCGTCCAACTGCTCCCTTGTCAGAAGTTCCATGGGCGCGCCTTTCAATAGGCCCGGCCCATGCCGTCCAGCACGCTGTGGGAGGTCTGTAAAACAGACTTGGCGCCGCTGACGATATAGTTGAAGTCAAAGTTCATGGAGATGTAGTTGACGCCCCGGCGGGTCCAGTCGGACACGAATTTCTCACTGCACGCGCCGGAGACGCCGAAGAGCTTTCCGGTGCCGGCCAGCGCGCGGCCGATCTCGTCGAACTGCTCCTGGACCTCCGGATCGTTCACCGTGTAGGTCCGCTCCGGGGTGTTCATGCTCATGCAGAAGTCGTTGGGCCCCACCACGAAGCCGCTGATGCCGGGGAGCTTGGCGATCTCGGGCAGGTCCTTCACTACGTCGATATGCTCGATCTGGACGATGGTGAGCACGTGCTTATCGGTATTGGCAACGTATTCATTCTTGTCCCAAAGCCCGTAGTTCACGGCCCGGCGGGTGCCCATCCCCCGGACACCGTAGGGCGGATAGTGGGTGGCGGCGGCGGC
This sequence comes from Bacillota bacterium, assembly GCA_023406225.1. Lineage (GTDB taxonomy): Bacteria > Bacillota > Clostridia > Oscillospirales > Oscillospiraceae > Oscillibacter. The sequence goes on from JAEXWS010000177.1 coordinate 2,901, forward strand.
CTGCTTCGCCTCCTCCAGCGAGCAGACCATGGGGACCACGATGCCGTCCGCCCCCATATCCAGGATCGCCTTGATAATGACGGGGTCGTTCCAGGGCACCCGGACGATGCCCGCCGCGCCCGCCGCCCGGCAGGCCATCAGGTGGAGCTGGATATCCTTGCGGTCGATGGCGCTGTGCTCGCCGTCGATCCAGATGAAGTCGAAGCCGCAGCCCGCGATCATCTCCGTCACAAAGGGGCTGTCAAAGCCCACGTGGGAACCCAGGGCGATCTTGCCCGCGGCTACTTTGTCGGTGATTTTTTGTGCGTTATACATGGGGTCCTCCTCAATTCTGTCGGATACAATTTGGATGGGGCCCGGCCGGATGGGCCGGGCCCCTGAATCGGCTTTACTTGAAATACTGGGAATACGCGGACATCTTCTCATACTCGGCCCGGATAAACTCCTCAGCCTCTTTCCGCTCCAGGAAGTAGACGCTCTGGTTGTAGCCGTCCTTGATGTACTGGGCGTACTCGGGCATTTCGGAGACCTGCTTCATGGCCTCGCAAAGCTTGTCGCAGATGGCGGCGGGGGTGCCCTTGGGCGCCAGCACGTAGTACGTCAGGTCGTATTCCAGGCTGTCGATCCCCTGCTCCTTGCAGGTCTCCACGTCCGGCAGGAACGGCAGGCGCTCGGAGGCCGTGGTGGCCAGATATTTGAAGTCGCCGGTGGTCACGTAGTCCTGAACGGTGCCCACGGGGTTCAAAATCAGGTCCACCTGGCCGCCCAGCAGATTGGCGACCCGCTCGGAGGAGCTGCTGGTGTTCACGATGTTGTACTGCGCGTCATAATCGGCCTGGAGCACCACGCCCGCCCAATGGGAGGTGGCGCCGGTGTTGGCCGCGTAATTCAGCTCGCCGGGATGCTCTTTGGAATAGGCGATCATCTCAGGGATGGTATCGAAGGGAGCGTCCGCCCGGGCCACAAACACCTCTCCGGCGGAGACGCCCGCGCAGCACACCACTTCAAAATCGTCCACGCCGTAATCGGTGATGCCGGTGACCTGGTTCAGCGTGAAGCAAGTGTGGCCGAACAGGAAGCGATAGCCGTCGGGATCGGAGTTTTTGACCTCCTCGGAACCCAGCGCGCCGCCGCTGCCGGCAATGTTGGTGACGATGAAATCCTTGCCCAGAACGTCGGGCAGATACTGGGTGTAAGCCCGGGCGTTGAAATCGGTATCGCCGCCCGCGCCCATGAACACCACGAACTCCACGGACTTCTCCGGCCACTTGATCTCTTCGGTCTGGGCCGCGCCGTCACCGCCGCCTGCGGGCGGGGTCTCTTGAGGCTTGCTGCCGCAGCCGGCCAGCAGAGTCAGGGTCATCAAAAGCATAAGCGTTAGGGACAACAGTTTTTTCATTGGGAGATCCTCCTTAATTTTTGTTGCACTTCCTGCGATTTTTCACATTTTTCCACACCATCAAAACGATGGAGACTGCGGACGCCGCCAGGAACAGGGCCGCCACCGGGCTTTTGAAGAAGGCCAGGAAGGACCCGTGGGTATACATCAATCCCCGGCGGAGATACAGCTCCGTATTTCCGCCCAGGACAAACCCCAGGATCAGGGGAGGCAGGGGCATATCCAGCTTGACCATGGCATACCCCACCGCGCCGAAAATCAACACGCTCCATACGTCGAAGGTGCGGCTGTTGAGTCCGTAGGCCCCGATGAGGCACAGCACCACCAGGATGGGCAGCAGGTAATTCTTCGGGACCTTCAGCACATTGGCAAAGACCCGCAGGCCCACCATCTGCACGATCAGCATCACGCAGGCGGCGATGAACATGGCCCCGAACACGGTATAGACCATATCCGCGCTGGTGGTGAACAGCAGCGGTCCGGGCTGGAGCCCGTGGACCATAAAGCCGCCGAGAAGCATGGCCGTCGCCGCGTCGCCGGGGATGCCCAGCGTCAGCATGGGGACCATCGCGCCGCCGATGGAGCCGTTATTGGCGCTCTCGGAGGCCACCACGCCGTCCATGATGCCGGTGCCGTACTTTTCCGGGTGCTTGCTGCTCTTTTGGGAGACGGTATAGGCCAGAATGTTGGACGTCGCGCCGCCGATGCCCGGCAGGATGCCCACGCCCACGCCGATCAATGTGGAGCGGATGCTGTTCCAGATTTGACTGATGAACTCCTTGATGCTGAAGCCGAACAGGCCCTTGCGCTGGAATTCCAGGGGCCTGGCGTTCGCCAGGGAGGCCCGGTTCGTGGCGGTGGCCAGGATCTCATTGATGGCATAAAGCCCGATGAGCAGCGTCAGCGTGTCAAAACCGGAGCGGAACTGGGAAATGCCGAAGGTATAGCGGGAGACGGAGTCGATGGGCGCGGAGCCGATGGTGGTGAACATGCAGCCCAGCACCGCGCTCATAAGGCCCTTGGTAACGGATTTCCCCGTCAGACCGGAAATGAGCGTCAGAGAGAAGATGGAGATGGCGAACAGCTCCTGCGCCCCCATCTTCACCGCAAGCTTCGCCACCTGAGGCGCCAAAAAAGCCAAAACCAGCACGCCCACCACGGTACCGATAAAGGAAAACACCGTGCCCGCGCCCAACGCCTTGAATGCCTCTCCCTTTTTCGCCATGGGCGCACCGTCAAAGCAGGTGGCCACCGAGGCCGGCGTTCCCGGCATATTCAGCAAGATCGCGGAGATCAGGCCGCCGGAGACCGCGCCGATGTACAGCGCACAAAGAAGCGTGATCCCGTTGGCCGCCGAAAGCTGGTACGTCACCGGCAGAAACAGGGCGATCGCCATGACCGCCGTCAGTCCGGGCACCGAGCCGAAGATGATCCCCACGATGACGCCCAGGAAGATCAAAAGGATGGTGTCCGGTGTGCAGGCGGCCCGCAGGCCCTCTAAAAACAGTTGCAGCATCGTCATTCCCCCCTCAGATATTCAGAATGCCCGCAGGCAGCTTCAGCTTGAATCCTGAGACAAACAGGAAATAGACCGCCACCGGGATCACCACGGACAGCCCAATGATCCAGACCCAGCTGCGTTTTTCCTTCGGCGTCAGGAACAGCATGGCGCAAAACAGGAACGCCGCGCTGGAGAGAATAAAGCCCAGGGGTTTGAAGGCCGCCACATACAACACCAGCAGCGCCGCGATCACCAAAAAGGATCTCATGCTGGACCCCTTCACATAGGCGTCCTCGTCAAAGCGCTCCTTGGCCTCCTCCGGATTGGACGCCGTGGCGGCGCCCGCCCGGGCCGCGGGTCCTTCCTCGCTCCCGGCCGTCCGCAGCGCCTTGAGCGCGGTCAAGATCTGTATCCCGCTGAGGACCGCCATCATCACGCCAAGGACCCGGGGCATAAATTTGGAGTCCACCACCTGGTTCCCATATCCGCTGTAAGAAGAGATGGCAAAGGAGCCCAGGAAGTACGCCACGCTCAAAACCAGGAACACGGCGCCGATCCAAAGTTCTTTTTTTGCGTCTTTCATGTTTTCATCCTTTCGTGGGCCGCGCCGTCACACCCGCGGCTTGGCAGGCGTCACCACCGGCCAGGAGGGCGCGATGCCGGAGAGGACCTCGTCGATGCCGATGGCGGCGTGGAGGCCCATGCGGTCGGCGGTTTCTGCGGTCAGCGCCGCGTTATGGGGCGTGACCACCACATTTTTCAGGCGGAACAGCGGATTGTCCAGACTGGGGGGCTCCTCCATGAAAACGTCCAGCCCGGCGCCGGCGATCCGCTCCTCCTGCAGCGCGGCGGTCAGGTCCGGTTCGTTGACCAGATCGCCCCGGGCCGCGTTGATGAGATACGCCGTGGGCTTCATCCGGGAAAGCAGCTTCCGGTCCACCACGCCCCGGGTCTCGGGGGTAGACGGCATATGCAGGGAAACCACGTCCGCCTCCGCGAAGACCTCCTCCATCGTGCCGCAGTACCGGACCTCCGCCTGCCGCCGCTCCGGCGGAAGGAAGGGATCGTATCCGATCACCCGCATGCCAAAGCCCAGGGACGCCTTCTGCGCCCCCAGGTTCCCGATCTTGCCCATGCCGAGCAGGCCCAGGGTCTTTCCCTCCAGGTCCATGCCCTAGACACGGTTGCGGATGTCATAGTCCCCGGAGCGCATGGCCATGTCGAAAAACACCAGCCGCTTGGCGCAGGCCAAAATCAGGAGCATTGTGTGTTCCGCCACCGCCACGGTGTTGGACAGCGGCCCGTTGGTCACCCAGATGTTCAGCTCCCGGGCGGCCTCCAGGTCGATCTTGTCCAGTCCCACGCCGTGCTTGCTGATGACCTTCAGCTCCGCGCTCGCCTCCATCACGCTTCTTGTGATGTGCTCGTTTCGGGCCAAGAGCGCGTCGCAGCCCGCCACGTCCTCCATGATGGTCTGCTCGTCCGTGCCCCGCCCCATTTTTATGGTGTAGCCCTTGTCGATGAGATAGTCCTTTCCCACCTGGGAGATGTCCGATGGGATGAGTACGACTCTTTCCATAACATATCCTCCTTCCGAACCGGCCCGCCGGATTCGGCGTTGTTCTGCCGTTCTTTAGAGCAATCGAAGTGCCAAAGGGCGGTGTTTTTTCAAATCAGTTTCTTTTTCGCCGATTTGTTAAAATTTGCCCCGCCCAAATTGTCAGTCCCGCCGAAAAATGGCCGAAACCGGGGAAAGTCGTTTCGGCAACATGCAGAAACCCCGAAAAATATGTTTCTCATTTGTTTCAATTTTGTTTCTTTTGAGAAACACCCGTTTTTTATCCCGCAGTTTTTATAAATAAAGTTTTTTATTTGTTTCACCGTTTCATATTTAAACACTTTCTTGAAGTCCTGAAACGCTCTTGATATAATGGAAACGATATTTCCGGTTTCAGGAGGTCCCATAATGATCAAAGTCGCCATTGCCGTCCCCTATGCCGCCATGGCCCAGATGGCCCAGGAGGTCTTTCAGGACCACACCGAGTACATGCGCACCCAGTTCCACGACCACACGGAGTATGCCCTGGAGGTCCTGGTGGCCTCCACCACCAAGGAGCTGCTGGCCCACGCGCCGGACTGCGACGTGATGATCGCCCGGGGCGGCACCTACCTGGACCTGTGCCGGAGGTCGTATCCCGCGCCGCTGGTGGAGCTGATCATCAACGGCACCGACATCGTGAACATGCTTTTGCAGCTGCGCCAGCAATACGGCACGGCCCCCGCGGCCATTTTGGGCACGCAGAACATGGTGCTGGGCGTGGAAAAGCTGGCCCAGCAGCTGGGCGTGGACGTCACGCCCTATTTCTTCCAGGAGAACACCCGGCAGGAGATCCTGCAAAATGTGGAGCAGGCGGCCCGGGACGGCAAGCGGGTGGTCATCGGCGGCATAACCGGCTGCCGGCGGGCCGCCGAGCTGGGTCTTTCCTCCATGCTGATCGCCTCCGGCCGGGACGCCTTCTGGAACGCCATCTCCGAGGCCAAGCAGCTCGCCAAGCTCAGCCTGGAGGAGCGGGAAAAGGCCCTGGGCCTGCAGACCCTGCTGGACAATGCCTACGAGGGGCTGTTCGCCATCGACCGCAACGGCTGCATCTTTTTCATCAACGCCGCCGCCATCCGCATCCTCCAGCTCTCCATCCGGGAGCAGTATCTGGGCAAGCGGTCCACCGAGGTCTTTTTCTCCACGGCCCTCAACCGCATCCTCTCCGCGCCGGAGGAGTACATCGACGAGATCATTGCGTACAACAACACCCATTTGTCCGTAAAAAAAGTGACCCTGCTGATGCACGGCAGCCAGGTGGGCAGCGTCGTGACGGTGCTGAACGCCTCCCAGATCCAGGCGACGGAGGACAAGCTGCGGGGCAAGCTGTATCACAAGGGACACGTTGCCAAATACACCTTCGAAAGCCTCCTCACCCGCAGCCCCCGGATGCTGGCGTGCGTCCAGGAGGCCAAGGCTTATGCCCGCACGGACTCCAACATTATGATCGTGGGGGAATCCGGCACCGGCAAGGAGCTTCTCAGCCAGAGCATCCACAACTACAGCCGCCGCTCCAAAAACAATTTCGTGGCGCTGAACTGCGCCGCCCTGCCGGAAAATCTGCTGGAGAGCGAGCTTTTCGGCTATGTGGAGGGGGCGTTCACCGGGGCCGCTAAGGGCGGCAAGGCCGGATTGTTTGAAATCGCCCACAACGGCACCATCTTCCTGGACGAGATCTCGGAGATCCCCCTGAGCCTCCAGGGCCGCCTGCTGCGGGTCCTTCAGGAGCGGGAGATCATGCGTCTGGGCGACAACAAGATCCTCCCCATCGACATCCGGGTGGTGGCCGCCACCAATAAAAACCTGGAGGAGCTGGTCCAGGCTGGAAAATTCCGGCGGGACCTGTATTACCGCCTGTACGTCCTCCAGCTGAACCTGCCGCCGCTGCGGGAGCGGAAAGAGGACATCCCCCTGCTGGTACAGAGCTTCCTCCGCCAGTTCCGGGAGACGGAGGGGACCGCCGTGGAGCTGGGCGAGGCGGACTACCGCCTGATCCAGGCACGCCCCTGGTACGGCAACATCCGGGAACTGCGGAACTTCTGCGAGCGCCTCGCCGTGCTGTACCAGCCGGGTTCCTCCGTCTCGGAGCTGGTGGCCCACCTTCTCAGCAGCGTCTCCTCCATCCCCTGCACGCCCCCGGCGGAACAGGCCCCGTCCGGAAAGCCCGTTTCCGCCGCGGAGGACCATGCGGCGCTGCTGGCGCTTTTGGAGGAGTGCCGGGGCAACAAGACCCTGGCCGCCGACAGGCTGGGCATCAGCCGGGTGACGCTCTGGCGGATGCTGAAGCGGTATGAGGAGGCCCAGGCGAATGAAAAGCCGTGAAGGATATTCCTTCACGGCTTTTTGCCGCCCGGTAAAAAACGCTCCCGCTGCGTCTGCCGCGGGAGCGTTCCGGTTACACTTTACAAGGAGAGCTGGCACTGCTGCTTTTTGGGCGGCAGGCGGCGCTTCCAGATGGACGGGGCGAACAGCAGCAGCATGGGGAAGATCTCCAGCCGCCCCACCAGCATATCAAAGGCCAGCAGCAGCTTGGCGGGAGACGAGAAGGCCGCGAAGTTGCCCGTGGGGCCCACCAGCTCCAGGCCGGGACCGATGTTGTTGATGCAGGCCACGACGGCCGTAAAGGTGGTGACCAGATCGAACTTATCCAGAGACAGCAGCAGCACCGAAAGGGCCAGCACCAGCATGTACACCGTCAAAAACAGGTGCACGCTGCGGATGTGCTTCTCCCCCAGGGGCTTCCCCTCGAACCGGATGGTGGTCACGGCGTTAGGGTGGAGCATCTTGCGCATGTCGTAATACGAGGTCTTGCACAGGATGACCAGCCGCGCCACCTTCATGCCGCCGCCGGTGGACCCCGCGCAGGCGCCCACGAACATCAGCGTCACCAAGATCACCTTGGAAAACGTGGGCCACTGGTTAAAGTCCACCGTGGCAAAGCCTGTGGTGGTGATGATGGAGGACACCTGGAAATAGGCGTGGCGGAGGCTGGTGGCGAAGGAGCCGTACAGATGGACCACGTTGACCGCGATGCACAGCACGGCGGCCGCCACGATGCCCGCGTACGCCCGCAGCTCCTCGGACCGGAACACGTCCCGGAAGCGGCGGATCAGCAGGAAGTAGTACAAGTTGAAGTTCACGCCGAAAAGCAGCATGAACGTGCTGATGACGACATCGAAATAGGCGTTGTCGTAAGCGCCCACGCTCAGGTTCCGGCTGCTGAAGCCGCCGGTGCCCGCCGTGCCGAAGGCGTGGATGGCCGCGTCGAACAGCGGCATGCCGCCCGCCAGCAGCAGCGCCGCCTCGATGAGCGTCAGGGCCAGATAGATGCCGTACAATATCTTGGCGGTGTCGCCCATCCGGCTCACAAGCTTCCCAACCGAGGGCCCCGGCACCTCCGCCCGCAGCAGATGCATCCCGTGGCCGTCGCTCATGGGCAGGATGGCCATGACGAACACCAGCACGCCCATGCCTCCCACCCAGTGGGTGAAGCTGCGCCAGAACAAAATGCCCCGGCTCAAATGCTCCACCTCCGTGAGGATGCTGGCGCCGGTGGTGGTGAAGCCGGAGACCGTCTCAAACAGGCAGTCCACAAAGCTCTCCATGGAGCCGGAGAGGTAAAAGGGCAGCGCGCCGAACAGCGACATGAAGATCCACGCCAGAGCCACGATAGCCAGGCCGTCCCGGGCGTACAAGGACTCCTGCCGGGGGGGGCGCAGGCTCATCAGCCCGCCCAGGACCAGCAGCAGCAAACTGGGGACGAGGAACGGCCCGGCCGCCTCCCCATATCCCACCGCCACCGCCATGGGCAGCAAAAGCAGCGCCGCCTCCACCAGCAAGATCCTGCCGATGACGAAAACGATCATACGATTATTCAAAGGAACAGCCCTGCTTTCATTCCAGGATGTCGCGGACGTCCTGGAGGGCGGTGTTGGTGGTGACCACGATCACATCGTCGCCCAGGTTGATGATGTCCTCGCCGGAGGGGATGATCAGCTTCCCGTTCTGGCGGACGATGCCCGCCAGCAGGATGCCGCTTTTCAGATTCAGGTCCTTCAGGGGAACGCCCACCAGCGGCGATTCGGACGAAACGCCGAACTCCAGCGCCTCCACCCGGCCCTCCACCAGGCGGTGCAGGGTCTTGACCTTGGAGCCGGAGGCGTTCTGCATGGCCCGGACGTACTGGACGATCAGCTCCGTGGTGACGTTGCCCGCGGATACGATGCTGTCGATGGCGTCGTCGTCGGCCACCAGGTCCGCCAGGGACTTGCGGTTGATCTTGACCACCACCTTGCAGTCCCCCGCCTGCTTGGCGGCGCTCATGGACATGAGGATGTTGGCCTCGTCCATGCCGGTGATGGCCACGAAGGCGTCGGTCTGGCTGATGCCCTCCTCCTGCAAAAGCTCGCTGTCGGTCCCCTCGCCCACGATGACCAGGGCCCGGGGCAGCAGCTCGCCCATGCGGATGCAGCGGGACTCGTCCCGGTCGATGATCTTCACGGCCATCCCCATCTCCAAAAGCTCGGAGGCCAGGTAATAGCACATCTTGCTGGCGCCCACGATCATCACAGAGGAGACCCGGCCCTTGAACACCCCCAGAT
>JAEXWS010000191.1 GCA_023406225.1 Bacillota bacterium
GTCTGCCCCTGATACCCCTATTGTACCACAGGATGGGACCGGAATGGAACGGCTGACGCGCCGGTAAAGACAAGGAAACGGGAAAACCGGCCCGGTTTTCCCGTTCTATCTGCGGGCAAAACGCCCAAAACGCCGGTGAAAAGGCCGCCTTCTTCGCAAAAAGGCGGGAGATGGCCCGCGTTTCCGCCCGGAGCGCCGCGCCCGCGCCGGGAAGGGCCGGGGCCTCAGGGCAGGATGTTCCCGTCTGTGGAGAGGGTGACGACCTGGCAGGGGACGGCTCTTCCGCTGTTTTGCAGGGCCGTTTTCACCGCCGCCTCCAGCCCGCCGCAGCAGGGGACCTCCATGCGGACCACGGTGACGCTCCGCATGTCGTTTTCCCGCAGGATGGCGGCGAGTTTTTCGCTGTAATCCACGCCGTCCAGCTTGGGGCAGCCTACAAGGGTGATGCGGCCCCGGATGAACCGCTCATGGAAGTCCGCGCGGGCGTATGCGGTGCAGTCCGCCGCGATGAGCAAGTCCGCGCCGTGGAAATAGGGCGCGTTCACCGGGACCAGCTTGAGCTGCACCGGCCACTGGGAAAGGCGGCCGGCGGGTCCGCCGGCGGGAGAGAGGGCTTGGGGCCGGGACCCGGGACAGCCGCAGGGCAGGGGCGCGTCCGCCCGTTTTCCGGCGCTCTGCCGCGCGCGGAGGACGGCGGACGCGTCATAGGCGGCGGCCTCCCGCTCTACGAAGGTGATGGCGTTGGCGGGGCAGACGGGGAGACAGTCTCCCAGTCCGTCGCAGTAGTCGTCCCGCAGCAGCATGGCTTTGCCGTCCACCATGCCGATGGCCCCCTCGTGGCAGGCCGCCGCGCACGCGCCGCAGCCGTTGCACGCCGCCTGGTCGATGTGAATGATCTTCCGTTTCATAAAAAGGTCCTCCCGCATGTTCTTGATTTTCTGGGTGCAGTATACTAAAATAACGGCGGCATGTCTGTTGGATTTCCAACAGGGGGGAGATTTTTATGAAAAAGTATATTCCGCAGCTCCAAAAGGCGGCCCTCTTCCGCGGCGTCGGCGAAGGGGAGCTGGAATCCATGCTGGGATGCCTGGGCGCGTCCGCGGCGCGCTATGGGAAAAACGAATCCATCCTGCGGGCGGGAGACAGCCCGGAGGCCATGGGACTGGTGGTCTCCGGCCGCGTCCTCATCGTGCGGGAGGATTTCTGGGGCCGCCGGGACCTTCGCTCGCAGATACTGCCGGGGGAGACCTTCGCGGAGACCTTCGCCGCCGTCCCCGGCGCGGTGATGGACGTGTGGGCGGTGGCGGGAGAAGAGACCCAGGTCGTCTGGCTGAACGTGCGGCGGCTCCTCCAGACCTGCCCGGCGGCCTGCGCCCACCACAGCCGGATGATCCGGAACCTCCTCTCCGACCTTGCGGAAAAAAACCTCCGCATCAACGAAAAGCTGACCCACATCTGCAAGCGGACGACCCGGGAAAAGCTGCTGTCCTACCTCTCGGCGGAGGCGCGGCGGCAGGGGAGGGACGCCTTCGACATCCCATTCGACCGCCAGCAGCTTGCGGATTACCTGGCCGTGGAGCGCAGCGCCATGTCCGCCGAGCTCTCCAAAATGCAGAGGGACGGCCTGCTGGCCGTCCATAAATACACGTTTCACCTGCTGGAGCGCCCCAGGGAGCCGGGGGAGTGAGGGGAGTAGCGCGGTGCGCCGGGCTTCTGAGGCTGCCCCCAAAGTGCCTGCTGCACTTTTTCGAGTGGGCTGCGGCCTGCCGCGCGCATTCGCCGCGCACCTTTAAGCTTACAGTTTCCACGCTTGCAGACCGGGGAGTGTTTTCCGCGGCGTACACGCCGCCGGGGAAAACGAATCCGATTTGATTTCCCCGGCGGCGAAACGCCACAAGGGTTTTAACGGGCTGAGAAGTCCGGCGCGACGCGCCGGACTTCTTTTTCGTGCGCGGGATCAGCGTATCGGCGCGTATTCCATCCGCGCCTCTTCGTCGGTGGCCTCCAGCTTGAAGATGACGGGGCGAAGGCCGTCGTTGCAACTGCAAATGGCAACGCCGGGCGTTCGGATCCAGTCTCCATAATAAAAAACGCCGCTGTCCGCGCCATGGGCCAGGGCGAATGCGTACTGATAAACGGCTTTCCACGCCTCGTCGCAAAAGCCTTCCGGTTTGGCGTAATCCGCGAAAAACACCTGCCCGGCGCGCAGCATGGGACACGGGCCCAGGCCCTCCGCGCCATACTTTCTGGCGAGTTCCTCGTCCAGCGTGGTTTTCAAAACCGTGATCCTGACCTTTTTCATCAAAATCCTCCCATCTGTTTTGTCCGCCGCGTGGTCTGCGGCGCTTCAGAGCCGATGTGATTGTATCACAGCCTTCCCACGGCGGCAACCGGGGAAAGCCGCATGGAAAACTGACCTTATGATTTTTCCGCTGTTTGGTGATTTCCTTCCGTTCACTGGGGCGCTATGATGGTGTCATCAAATCCAAAGGAGAGAGGACCTATGTCTACCAGCCGTACTCTGCGCACCGCGCATCCCACCAAGTGGCTCACCGTTTCCGCCATGCTGATGGCGCTGAACGTGGCGATGAGCTCCTTCGGCGTTCCCGTGCCCGGCGGGCATCTCTATCTCAACGACATCGTCATCGACACCGCCGCCATTTTGCTGGACCCCCTGGGGGCGTTTTTGGTGGGGGGCGTGGGGGCGTTTCTGGGCGACTTCTTCTTCTACCCCGCGCCGATGTTCGTCTCCCTGGCGACCCACGGGCTCCAGGCCGTGGTGATCTCGCTGTGCGTGGGCCGCGCCGCGCCGGAGCGCCGCATCCGCGCCGCGGCGGCGGGGACGGCCCTGGGCGCCGTCATCATGGTGGCGGGCTATACCTTCGGCCGGGCGTTCATATACGGCACTGTGGAATACGCCGTTTTGAAGCTGCCCTTCCAGATCTTGCAGGCGGCGGTGGGCGCTGTGGCGGCGGTTTTGCTCTGCCGCGGGGGCCTGCTGAAATTCTGGGACAGGTTTTCCGCCTGAGGGCCGGGAGAGGGGAGCAGAAAAATTTTCCTGGACCGGGAACTTTTGCGGGCGAATGTCCGTCTGTACCTAACAAACAGAGGAAAGGATGAAGCTTTCATGAAAAAGTCGATCGGCCGCTTTCTCGCGCTGGCGCTGTGCGCCGCTTTGCTGGGCGTTCCCGTCTCCGCCGCCGGAGAGGAGGGCCCCTCCCGCATGGGTCCCGTCCAGGTCTGGGGGACCGTCACCCATCTGGAGGACGGGAGCCTTCTGATCGAAAACGGCGGCGAAAAGGGATTGGATTCCGTGATCGTCCGCCTGGGCGGCGCTCCGGTGGTGGACGCGGTCACGGGCGCGCCCATGGACGCCGTCGATTTGAAGGACGGCGACACCGTTTACGCCTGGGTGGGGCCCGCCATGACCATGAGCCTGCCGCCCCAGACCTCCGCCGTGCTGGTGGTGGGCAATATCCCCGCCGATTACGCCGTGCCCCAGTATTATGAGGTGGCGGAGGTGAAGCCCCAGGCCGTGATCGCCATCTACCCCGCGCCGCCCCTGACGAAGGTGGAGCTGGTGGCCGTGGGCGGCAAGGAGCTGACCGTCACGGACGGCGCAGCGATCTCCCCCTACCTGACGAAGAACGTGGCGGGCCTTGCGGACCTGGTGCCCGGCGCCCGGATGCTGGTGTGGACCGATGACGCCGGAACGGTGACAAAGGTCTTGGTGTTCCCCTATGCCTACCGGGGCTACATCGAGTGGACGGACGCCGGAATGCTGGCGGTGGACGGCCGGAACCTGAGCGCCATGGCCCGCGCCGTGGATGGCGAGACCTACCTGCCCGTCCGGGCGGTGGCCGAGGCCGTGGGCTGCGAGGTGCGTTGGCAGGCGGGCAAGGGCGCGGTGGTCTCCACCGGCGGCGCGGAGCTGTTCTCCGTTCTTCCCGGCGCCTCCGCCGCCCTGACGGCGGACGGCGAGACCCCCTTCCTGGGGTCCTGCGTCATCGACCAGGGGGTGACTTATCTCCCCGCGTACATCCTGTGCCGCCTTTTGAACCTGTTCTGGAATTACTGAGCGGAGGACCTCCCGGCTGAAAGCCGGGAGGTTTTTCTTGACAATTCCGGTCTATTGTCATAGACTGAGCACAAGAGGTCGATAAAAATAGACCAAGGGGGGAGCGCGATGGAGACGTATCGCCTGTGCGACAGTGAATACCGCTTTTTGCAGGTGGTGTGGGCGGCCGCGCCGGTCAGTTCCGGGCGGCTGGTGGAGCTGTGCGCAAAGGAGCTGGGGTGGAAGAAGTCCACCACCTACACGGTTTTGAAAAAGCTCTGCCAGCGGGGGCTTTTGCAAAACGAGAACGCGGTGGTGTCCGTGCTGGTCCCCCGGGAGGCGGTGACCGCGGAGGCGGCGGGGAGCTTTGTGGATCGGAACTTCGGCGGGTCCCTGCCGGGCTTTTTCGCGGCGTTCATGAACGGAAGGAAACTGACGGAGGCCGAGGCGGAGGATTTGAAGCGTCTCATCGAGGCGCACCGGGAGGAGTGAGCATGGAACTGCTGCTGAGCGCGTTTTCCCGCCTGCTGTCCATGAGCCTTACGGCCCTGCCGGTGCTGGCGGCGGTGCTGGCGGCCCGGTGGCTGCTGCGGAAAGCGCCGAAAAAATACAGCTACGGCCTGTGGGCCGCGGTGGGCCTGCGGCTGGCGTGCCCCTGGACCCTGGCGCAGGCCCGGTGGAGCCTGTTCAACCTGCCGCCCCTGCGTCAGGCGGCGGAGACCGCCGCGGTCTCCGGCGGCGCGGGCGGGGAACTGATCCGCCCCGCCTTCCCCCTGCCGGTCCAGGGGACGGCGGTATCCCCGCCGCCTGCGGGGATGACGATGGCGGCGGAACTCTCTCAGACCCCATCCGCGGGAGAGCTGGCCCTGCGGGCGGCGGCCCTGGTATGGGCGGCGGGGGTGGCGGCGGTGCTGCTCTACGGCGCGGTCTCCTGGCTCCGGCTGCGGCGGCTCACGGCCGCCGCCGTCCTGGAGGAGCCGGGCGTGTGGGCGTGCGACGGTCTTGGAACGCCCTTCGTGCTGGGACTGTTCCGCCCCCGGGTGTACATCCCCTTCCGCCTGGACGGCGGCCAGCGGACCTATGTGCTGGCCCACGAGCGGTTCCACATCCGCCATCTGGACCACTGGGTGAAGGCGCTGGCGTATCTGCTGGTGGCGGCGTACTGGTGGGACCCGGCGGTGTGGCTGGGATGGCTGCTGATGTGCCGGGACATGGAGATGCGCTGCGACGAGGCGGTGCTGGCGAAGCTGGGCGGCGGGGCCCGGGAGGGGTACAGCCTGGCGCTGGTGTCCTTCGCCGCGGCGCGGCGGTTCCCGGCGGCGCTGGCCTTCGGGGAGCATGACGCCGCCCGCCGGGTGAAAAATGTGCTGGACTGGCGGCGGGAGACGCCCCGGATGGCGTTTTTGGCCCTGACGGCGGCGCTGGCGGTGGTCATGGCCTGCAGCTTCAACGGCACGAGACCGGAGAGCTGGGTGAAGGTGGAGGGCGTGGGAAGCGGCGCGGCGTTCACCTGTGACCTGCGGGAGCCCATCCGGTCCTGGGCCGTCTACGAAGATCTCTATGAAAACGGGACGCTGCGCTCCAGCGTCCCCCGGATCGTCAACGGCTTTTTGGAGGACGGCGCGGAGGCGGCGGACGGGCGGTTTTCAGCGTCCATCCGGGCCCAGGCGGCGTATGCGGAAAACGGCGGTTTCGGCGGCACGCTGGAGTGCTGGTATGACGAGACCGCCCACTGGACGGTCCAACTGCCCAAGGACCACTACACCGGCGCGGGAGGCGCCGTGGGAGACGGGGAAGCCCTGGGCGGGGCGGGCGGCCTCCGCAGGACGCTGACGGGGAATGGAGAGGCGCTGCTTTACAGCGTGCTGCTCTCCACGGAGCCGGGCGGCGCCGTCACGGGATATGACCGGGAGCTGGGAGTGACCGGGACCAACGACACGGTGGTCCAGTTCCGCCTGGTGGTCTCCACGAAAACGGCGGAGGCCTTCGGAGACGGCATGGACGCCGCCCGGCGGCTTTTTGAACTGCGATCGGATGGCGCGGCGGCGCTGCTGGAGGCGCTGGGCCTTCCCGGCGGGTACGCCCTGCCTCCGGCGCAGACGCGCAACACTCTTCTGGTGGCCTTTTCGGAGGAACCCGGGGACCCGGACCGGCTGGATGGCGGGATGATGGACCGGGCGGCGGTGCTGCTGGCTTTGATGGGGGACCTGGAGCGGGTGGAGTGGTCCTATCCCGCCGCCGAAAACGGCGCGGAGACGCTGAAAACCGTCTCCTTTGACCGTCGCCAGCCGGACGCCTGGGCCGAGAGCCTGGGCTATGAGGACATCAAGGACCTGGGCAAAAGCGCCTCGGGCGTCCGGGCGCTGCTGGCGTATCTTGGGATGGACGGCGGCTTTGCCGCCGGGACGGCCGCCGGGGAGACCCCCACCGGCCAGGTGCCCTATCCCGCCATGGGCGGCGTCGTGGGGCAGGTGCGCTATGTCCTGCCGGAAGGGACCCGGACCGTGGGCTTTCAGACGGAGACCTACGACCGAGGAGAGCTGACGGACCGGCGGTGGGTCTGGACCGGAAACGTGGGGGAGGCGTTCCCCGCCTCCGGGCGGTTCTGGGTGACCTGCGCCTATGACAAGGGGGACTGGAACCGCCATCTTCTGTGGGCCGTGACCCCCTGGACGGAGGACGAGCGGGGATCGGAGCCTTTGGCGTCTTTCGCAACGGACCTGCCCGGCTTCCAGCGGGGGGCCCGCTATCCCGCCTATCTCCGCCGCCCCCTGGAGACGGAGGGCGCGCTGACGGAAAACGGCGGGGCGGTCCTCTTCGCCGCCTTTGCCAACGAGCGGGGCGGGGGATCCGCGCAGGGGATGGACCCGGCGGCCTTGAACGACCCGGGGACCCTGGAGCGGGCGGCGCATAGCGACGATGTGGTGATCCTTTTGCGGATGTGCGTATCCGGAGAGGAGACGACCGCGGAGGGGCTGACCTCCGTGACGGGGCTGCCGACGGTCTCCACGGAGCCCTTTGCCGATATCCTGGGTTTTGACGGCGTCCGGGTGACGGAGACCCTCTCCTTTGGCTGGAGCGAGCGCACCTATTACGCCGTGGACGGCGGCGGAAACAAAACCCCCATCGCCGAGAGCTTTGGATGGGGCGGGCCGGAGGACTGCGCCGTGGACCTGGACGGCGACGGACAGGAGGAGCTGGTGTGCACCGTCACCTACAACGCCGACGGAGCCCAGCGGGTCTATGTCTACCAGCGGCGGGCGGACGGCGTCTACCGGGGCTGGCTGGACGTTTGGGAGGAGCTGCCGGCGGACTATGTGGACTGGGGCGTTAATTCCACATGGGAGGAGTACGACCCGGCGGAGAACGTCTTTTTTGTCCACTACGCCGTGGACACGGACGGCGACGGAGAGGCGGAGGGGGACTACGCCCGGCGGACCTTCACCCCCGCCCAGGCCCTGGCGGCCATGACGTGGGACCGCCGGCAGTCCTGAACCGAAAAAGCGGGAAGGCAGCCGCCTTCCCGCTTTTTGTGAGATCCGCGCCTTGACAAACGCCCGGAAAGCCGCCATCATGAAGGAGAATCAACCACTGAAGGAGGCCCTTTTATGAAGTATGATTTCGACGCGGTGGTGGACCGCTCCCGCAACCACTCCGCCAAGTACGACGAGCGGAAGAAGAAGTTCGGCACCGACGACGTGATCCCCCTGTGGATCGCGGATATGGATTTCAAGACCGCCCAGCCCGTCATCGACGCCCTGAAGGCCCGGGCGGAGGAGGGCATCTGGGGCTACACCGCCCGGCCGGACAGCTATTTTGAGGCCATCCGGGACTGGCAGAGGCGCCGCAACGGCTGGGAGATCGACCAAAGCCTTATGAGCTTTTCCCTGGGCGTGGTGCAGAGCATCTCCGCCTGCGTGAAGCTCTTCACCCCCGAGGGGGGAAGCGTCCTCATCCAGACGCCGGTGTACTCCGAGTTTTACGACATGACGGAGGCGTGGGGCCGGACCGTGGTGGAGAACCCCTTTGTGGAGCGGGACGGGAAGTGGGTCATGGACTGGGCGGATTTTGAGGAAAAGCTCGGCCGGGTGGACCTGTTTTTGCTGTGCAACCCCCACAACCCCTTAGGGATCGTGTGGACGCCGGAGGAGCTGCGGCGGATGGCGGAGCTTTGCCGGAAGCACCATGTGACGCTCTTTTCCGACGAGATCCACTCGGACCTCATTTTCCACGGAAAGACCCATACCCCCGTGGCCGCCCTGTCCCCGGAGATCGCGGGGGAGGTCATCACCGGCATCTCGGGCACCAAGACCTTCAACCTGGCGGGCCTCCAGGCCAGCGCCGTGGTGTTTCCCAACGCCCATAAAAAGGCGCTGTTCGACCGGTTCTGGATGAATATGGACATTCACCGGAACAACGCCTTCTCCCTCACCGCCATGGAGGCCGCGTTCCGCGGCGGAGAGGAATGGCTGTCCCAGCTTTTACCGTATCTCAGCGGCAACTTTGACTTTGTGGTGGATGCCTGCGCGAAAAACATCCCCCGGATCAAGACCTGGGCGCCGGACGCCACCTACCTCATGTGGCTGGACTGCCGGGACCTGGGCCTTGACAACGAGGCCCTGCGGACCTTCATGATCCAAAAGGCGAAGCTGGGGCTGAACGAGGGGTGCTCCTTCGGGCGGAGCCTGAGCGGCTTTATGCGGCTGAACGCCGCCTGTCCCCGCAGCGTGCTGGAGCAGGCCATGGAGCAGCTGGAGGCGGCGGTGAGGAGCCTGTGAGAAAAAAGGACCCCGGAGGCACTCTCCGGGGTCCTTTTCGTTATGTTTGCAGCGTCTTTACCCACCGGCCGTACCGCTCCAGGTTCGCTTCGCAGGCCGCCGCGTCCGCGCCCAGAGTCAGAACGTAGACCTTGATCTTCGGCTCCGTGCCGGAGGGGCGCACCAGGATGGAGGTGCCGTCGGCCAGCTCGAAGCGCAGCACGTTGGACCCGGAGAGCTCCATGGCGCTCACGGCCCCGGTGGCGCAGTCCACCACGGTCCCGTCCGTGTAGTCCTTGCGCACCGCCACGCGCACGCCGCCGATCTCCGCCGGCGGATGCTCCCGCAGGTCCCGCATCAGCCTGGCCATGTCCGCCAGGCCGTCCAGCCCCGGCATCACCAGGTTGTGGGTCTGCTCGGCATAGTGGCCGTAAGTCTCGTACAGCTTCTCCAGCGCGTCGAACAGCGTCTGCCCCTGGGATGCGTACCAGGCGGCCATCTCCGTGAGCAGCATGGAGGCGGTGACGGCGTCCTTGTCCCGGACGTAATCCCCCAGCATGTATCCGTAGGACTCCTCGTAGGAGAAGATGACCTTCCCCTCGCCGCTCTCCTCCAGGGCGTTCTTCTTCTCCGCCATGAACTTGAAGCCGGTGAAGGTATCGTAGCACTGAACGCCGTTTTGCTCCGCCACCTTCCGGGCCATCTCCGTGGTGACGATGGTCTTCAGCGCCACGGGGCGCTCCGGCAGACGGTTCGCGCGCTTCATGGCGCCGATCAGGTAATCCAGCAGGAGAACGCCGGTCTGGTTGCCGGTGACGGGGCGGAACGCGCCGCTCTTGTCCCGGATCATGATGCCCACCCGGTCGCTGTCCGGGTCCGTGCCCAGGATAAAGTCCACGTCGTGCTCCTTGGCCAGGGCGATGGCCAGGTAGAACCCCTCCGGGTTCTCCGGATTGGGGGAGACCACCGTGGGGAAGTTCCCGTCGATGACCATCTGCCGGGGCTCGCAGAGGATGTGCTTCACCCCCAGGGCCCGCAGGGCCTCCGGCACCAGCTTGTAGCCGCAGCCGTGGAAGGGGGTGTACACCAGCTTGAAGGAGTCCGCCACCTTGGCCACCGCTTCCCGGTCCATGATCTGGGCGGTGACGTTGGCCATAAACCGCCGGTCCGTCTCGTCTCCCAGCACTTCGATCAGCCCGGCGGAAACCCCCTCGTCATAGGGCATGGTCCTGACGCCGGTGAAGATGTCGATGGTCTCCAGGGTCCTGGCGATGGTGTCCGCGTGGTGGGGCGGGAGCTGGGCCCCGTCGGCCCAGTAGACCTTATAGCCGTTATACTCCTTGGGGTTGTGGCTGGCGGTGACGTTGATGCCCGCCTGACAGCCGTACTCCCGCACGGCGAAGCTCAGCTCCGGCGTGGGGCGCAGGGACTCAAAAATGCGCACATGGATGCCGTTGGCGGCGCAGACCTCCGCCGCCGCCCGGGCGAACTCCATGGAGTGGTTCCGGCAGTCCATGGCGATGGCCACGCCCCGGCGCTTTCCCGCCTCGCCCTCCGCCGCGATGACGGCGCAAAAGCCCTGGGTGGCCCAGCGGATGACGTGGATATTCATATGGTGCAGTCCCACGGCCATGGTGCCCCGCAGCCCCGCCGTGCCGAATTCCAGAGGGCCGTAAAACCGGGATTCGATCTCCTTGGGATCGTCCCGGATCGCCTCCAGCTCCGCCTTTTCCGCCGCGCTCAGGGCGGGGCTCGCCAGCCACTTTTCGTACTCTTTTCTAAAATCCATCCTAAGACCTCCCTTTTATTCCGCGCCGTCTTCCGGCGCCGCGTCCAGCAGTGCCCGGGCCTCCTCCAGCCGGGAGGCGGGGACGTACAGCTCCACCCCCAGGCCCGCGAAGCCGAAAATGACCTTGCCCTGGGTGCCCGACTTGAAGGCGGGGATGCCGCAGCTCTCCAGCAGGGAGAGGATGATGTCCGCCATGCCGTCCAGCTCCGACTGGAGGGACAGCTTTTCGGCCCTTTCCGGCCGCCCCGCCTCGTCCTTCGGCCAGGTCTTCAGCAGATCTTGGCCCGCCATGGCCCAGAAATCCCTTGCTTGTTCGTCCATCATACGCTCCTTCTCCGCAAAAAGCGGTCACTTATGGTATTTGCTTCCGGCGTTGATCTGGTAGGCCCGGTAGACCTGCTCCAGCAGCATGACCCGGGCCAGGTGGTGGGGAAAGGTCATGGGGGACATGGACAGCCGCTCCTGGGCCTGGGCCTTGAGGGAGGGGTGCAGGCCGAAGGACCCGCCGATGAGAAAGACCAGATGGCTCTCTCCCCGGGCGGCCCGGGCGGCCATGAGCCGGGCCAGGTCCTCGCTGGAGCGCATGGAGCCCTCCACGCACAGGGCGATGAGGACGGCGGCGGGCGGCAGCTTGGCCCGGACGGCCTCCGCCTCCCGGGCCAGGGCCGCGCCGATCAGGGCGGGGGAGGGGTCCTCCGGCAGCCGCTCCTCCGGCAGCTCCACGACGTCCAGTTTGCAAAAGCGGGAGAGGCGCTTGGCGTATTCCGCCGCCGCGTCCGTGTAAAAACGCTCCTTCAGCTTTCCCACGCACAAAACGGTCACTTTCTGCATGGGGTCCTCCTGCACACCCGGTGGGCGGGGCCCGGGCAGTCCCGCGGGGCCACGCTCAGCGTGATTTCCAGTCCGGCGGCGGAGAGGGCGGTCTCCACGGCGGAGCGGGCCATGGCGGGGGTGTTGTTTTCCCGGCTCAGGTGGGCCAGCACGATCTCCGAGGCCCCGGCCTCCGCCAGGGACACGGCGAACCGGGCGGCGTCCTCGTTGCAAAGGTGCCCGTCCGCCCCCAGGATGCGCCGCTTTAAGGAATAGGGATAGGGGCCGCTGCGCAGGGTCTCCACGTCGTGGTTGGCCTCCAGCACCGCCAGGTCCACGCCGGGGAGCAGGTCCGCCGCCTCCTCGGTGACATAGCCGCTGTCCGTCAGCACGCCCACGCCGCCGTCGGCGGTGTCGATGCGGTAGCCGCAGGAGCCGGGGGAATCGTGGGAGGTGGGGAAGGCGGTAACGGCGCAGTCGGGAAAGGCGCAGGCCGTTCCCGCGTCCAGGGGGCGCACCCGGTCCTCCAGCCCCGCGAAGCGGTAGCACAGCTCCCGGGTGGTCCGGGCGCTGGCGTAGATGGGCGCGGCGCAGCGCTTGAGGAGGGTTTGGAGGCCGGCGATGTGGTCGGTGTGGGTATGGGTGATGAGGATGGCGGTGAGGGCGTCGGGGGTCAGGCCCAGCTCGCCCAGGGCCAGAGTGATGCGGCGGCAGGAAACGCCCGCGTCCACCAAAAGCCGCGTCCCGCCGCAAAGGCAGAGCAGGGCGTTTCCGGAGGAGCCGCTGGCCAGGGTATGTACAGTCGTCAAATCAAAATAACCTCGCAGTTTTAAAGTAAGGACGAAGGAGAGAAAAGAAAAGCGTCCGCTCGGGAAAACGCCGGTCAAGGCCGTCATCCTCCCCAGCGGACGCCAAGAATATTGAAAAAGGGACCCCGCGCCCCGCGGGCGCCGCCGGAGGGGGACCAGGGGGAACCCGCGGCTCTCCCGGTTCTTCCGCCCAAAGGCGAAAGAAAAAATTCTAATCATGTTCGGCAGGACATGGGCCTGCCGAACATTCCCCGGCCTGTTTGCCCCTGGGGCAAACGCACCAGTGACCGGCATCACTGGCGAGGGGGAATCCAAAGGGGGGACGCAAGGCCCCTCTTTGCCTACCCGATATGCGCTTCCAGCTCCTCCGACTCTCCCGGCACTTCCACGCAGCGGATGTCGGCGCCCAGGGCGCGCAGTTTTTCCACAATATTCTCATAGCCGCGCTCAATGTACTGCACGCAGCTGATCTCGCTTTCGCCGTGGGCGGCCAGGGCCGCGATGACCAGGGCGGCCCCCGCCCGCAGGTCGCAGGCCTGGATGGGCGCGCCGGTGAGATGGTCCACGCCCTCCACCACGGCGGTCTTGTCGTCCACCTGGATGCTGGCGCCCATGCGCTTGAGCTCGTCCACATAGCGGTAGCGGTTGTTCCAGACGCTCTCCGTCACAAGAGAGGTCCCCTCCGCCAGGGTGAGGACGGTGGCGATCTGCGGCTGCATGTCCGTGGGGAAGCCCGGATAGGGCAGGGTCTTCACGTTGGCCTTTTGGAGCTTGTCGGTGCGGCGGACCAGGAGGGTGTCCTCGTGTTCCTCCACCTCCACGCCCATTTCCACCAGCTTGGCGGTGATGCAGTCCATGTGCTTGGGAATGATGTTCTTCACCAGGATCTGCCCGCCGGTGGCGGCCACGGCGGCCATGTAGGTGCCCGCCTCGATCTGGTCGGGAATGATGGCGTAGCTGCCGCCCCGCAGGCGGTCCACGCCCTGGATCTTGATGGTGTCGGTGCCCGCGCCCCGGATGTTGGCCCCCATGGAGTTGAGGAAGTTGGCCAGGTCCACGATGTGGGGCTCCTTGGCGGCGTTTTCAATGACGGAATTTCCGTCCGCCATGCACGCGGCCATCATGATGTTCATGGTGGCACCCACGGACACCACGTCCAGATACACGTTCGCGCCCTTGAGCCGCCCGGTCTCCGTGGAGGCGTGGATGAAGCCGCCCTCCACCACCACCTTCGCGCCCAGGGTGGTGAAGCCCTTCACGTGCTGGTCGATGGGACGGACGCCGAAATTACAGCCGCCGGGCATGGCCACCTCCGCCTGGCCGAAGCGGCCCAGCAGCGCGCCGATGAGATAATAGGAGGCCCGGATCTTCCGGGCCATCTCGTAGGAGGTCCGTGTGGAACGGATGCGGCTGGAGTCGATCTCCACCGTGTGGCGGTTGACGGTGCGGATGCTGGCGCCAAGCTGCTCCAGGATATGCAGGCACAGCGTCACATCGGAGATCTGAGGGATGTTTTCGATGCGGCACACGCCGTCCACCATCAAGGCGGCGGGAATGATGGCGACCGCGGCGTTTTTCGCGCCGCTGATCTCGACTTCGCCAAACAGGGGCTTTCCACCCTGCACAATATACTTTGTCAAGCTGATGACCCTCACTTCAAACGGTTGTTCTTTTGTGGGCGCTCCGTCTTACAGGCTCAGTTTGCCCGGACGGCGCGGCTTCATACCCGAGAACGGGAGGAAAATGGGCGGAAATCTCCGTCCATTTTCAAAATTCACACAGCATCAATATAGCATAACCGGAGCGGAAATGCAAACCATTCCTTCCCAGGTTTCTGAAAAGGGCATAAAATCGTGAAATTCTCTGAATTTTCCTCAATTATGTGTGATTTTTCCAGTAGAACAGTTTACATAATAAGTACCCGCGTCCGTGACGACGCACCAGGCGGGCACCAGGGTCATGGGGACGGCGGCGGTGCTTTGCAGCTCGTAGCAGAGGTACATGTCCGTCACTTCGGAGGCCACGCCGCCGCTTTCCCCATAGAGGGTCAAAAAGGCGGAGAGGGCGCCGGAGGCGGAGAGGGGCGTTTGCTCCTCCGCCGTCTCCACGGCGCCGCCGGGGAGATAGGTGCCGGCGGCGGAGGCCAGCCGCCCGTCCTCAAAGGAGAGGGAGACGGTGCAGTTGAAGACCGGCTCGCCCCGGTAGTACTGGACGGCGGACGCGCGGCCGTTCCCGTTTTCCAGGGAGAGCGTCAGTCCGCCGTATCCGAAATTTTTGCAGAAGTCCCGGGCCAGCTCCTCCGGGTCCCCGGTCTCCAGGGAGCCGGCGGCGATCTCAAAGCTGCCGTTGTCGCTGAAGCGGGCGGCGCCGGGGTTGCCGTCATAGGTGTAAATGCCGCCGCCCTGGTTGGAAACGTCCAGGTCCGTCCCCAGGAAGAAGGACGCCAGGGCCCGGTCCTCCTCCGTGTTCCGGGTCAGGACCAGGCTGGGCGGCGGAGAGCCGGAGGGGATCACGCCGGGGTCCAGCCGGATGCCGCCGGCCTCAAACAGCGTGACGAGCTGCTCGGTGACCTGCCGCTGGGAGGACCGCTCCGCCGCCCGCCGGTTGCCCAGGGAGACGAGCAGACAGGCGTTCAGCAGCACCAGGATCATGATGATAATGTTTTTCAGACGCGCGCTTTCCAAATCGCTCCGCCTCCTTTCCGCGGCGGGCCTCCAAAGAGGCCGCCGCCGTGTTGAGTCACTCCAGCAGCCAGGCGGCGCTCACGGTGCTGCTGCCGCTGTCCGCGTAGCCCACGCAGAGCTCCCGGCCCGGATCGCCCGCCGCGATGGCCAGCGCCTGCCGCAGGGGCAGCAGAAGGGACGATCCGTCGGTGGCGGCGTACTGCCGGAAGCGCAGGGACAGGGAGGACACCGCGGCGTCCGTCAAGGTCACCTCGGCGGCGCAGTCCGCGCCGGAGAGCCGGATGGGCACGCCGGACACCTGGCAGCCGAATTGCAGCACGGTGGCGTTTCCCGTCCGGGTGAGGCTTTTCAAATAGAAGGACGCGTCCCCCATCAGCTCTCCGGCGAGACCGCTCAAAAGAGCGCCCGCGCCCGCGGCGGCCTCCTGGGCGGTGGGGACCTCCCCATCGGCCTTCACGGTCAGGGTGGGTTCCCCGCCGCTGGTGTAGAGAACGTCCCCGTCCGTGCGGATGCGCAGGGTCCTGTCCCCGTCCATGATGACCTCCGTGCCGCCGGACTCGGTGTAGCGGGACTTGGTGTCCGGGTTGAAGCCCAGCGCCGACAGCAGGGCCCGGGCGTCCGACAGGGAGGGGGCGGCGCTCAGCACCGGAAGGTCCGGCTGGGTGCGGAGGAAGAAGGAGCAGGGTTCCACGGGGGGAGGGCCGATCTCTTCGGCGGCGTCAAAGGCGAAAAAGGCGTTGCCCAGCTCATAGGCGTTCACCACCTCCGAGAGGCTGGCGGCGGAGACGGCCACGGCGCAGCGGGTGTATCGGCTTTCGCCGTCCCAGAGGTAGAGCCGGACGCTCCCGTCGTCCTCGGCGGAGACGGCCAGGCGGCGGGCCTCCGCGCCGCCGTCCTCTAAGTCCCCGCCCACCAGGCCCGCCAGGACCGACAGGGGCAGCGGCTCCCAGAAGTCGTAGTAGACGGAGGTGCGGTCCAGGGCGGCGAGGAAGTCCGCCTCCGTGCAGACGGCGGACGGCTGGGCGGTGCCCAGGGCCTCCTTCAAAAGGCTGCCCAGGTTGTTCTGGCTGCCCGCGGCGCTGAAATCCTGGGTGGTGAGGGAGATATCGCCGTACCGGCCGAAGGCGTTGGACACGGCCACCCGCACCGGGGCGGCCAGGCCGGCGAGGCCCGGATCGGCGGCGGGACCGGCGGAGGCGGAAGGGCTGCCCATCAGGCGGTCCCAGTAGCCGCCCCGGCCGTCGGCCAGGGTGTCCAGCTGCGTCTGGGTAAAGAGGACCACGGCGGAGAGGGACAAAAGGACGATGGACAGGTTTTGAAAAAGGTCGCGGCGTTTGCGCCGGACAGCGCTCATAAAAGGTCCCTCCTTTGCGGCAGTCTCAGACGGGGGCGCTTCCCGCGCCCCCGATGGGCAGCGTCAGCCGGACGGTGGTGCCGGGGCCCTCGTGGGGCGCCAGGGCGATGGAGCCGTGGTGGCGCAGGACGATCTCCCTTGCGATGGAGAGCCCCAGGCCGGTTCCGCCGGACTCCCGGGACCGGGCCTTGTCCACCCGGTAAAACCGATCGAAGATGCGCTCCCGGTCCTCGGGCGGGATGCCGATGCCGTCGTCGCAGACCTCCATCCAGACCGTGTCCTCCGAGGAGCCGGCGGTGATGCGGATATGGCCGCCGTCGGGGGTGTATTTGATGGCGTTGCCAAGGATGTTCATCATGACCTGCTCCAGGCGGCTCCGGTCGCCCACGATGAGGGGCAGATCCTCCAGGGAGCCGCAGAGCAGCGCGTGGCCCCGGCGCTTGGCCTCCAGGGCGTTGGCCCGGGCCACGCTTGCGATGGCGTCCCCGAAGGGGAAGCGGGTCAGCACCAGTTCCGCGTTGCCCGCGTCCAGGCGGCTGAGGGTCAGAAGGTCCTGGACGATGTGGGTCATCCGGTCCGTCTCCGTGATGATGATATCCAGAAAGCCGGACTCCGTCTGCCAGGGGATCTGGCCGCCGGAGTCCCGCAGCGTCTCGGCATAGCTGCGGACGTTGGTGAGGGGTGTGCGCAGCTCATGGGAGACGTTGGCCACGAACTCCTTGCGCCGCTCCTCGTTGCGGTGCTGCTCCGTCACGTCGTGGAGGACGATCAAAACGCCGCCGCTGGCCTGGTCGGAGAAGGGGGCCAGATACAGTTCCAGCGTCGTCTCTCCCACCCGCATCTCGCCCTCGGCGTAGTTGGGGCGCTGGATGGCCAGCATCTCCTCGAAGGGATAGGCGTCTCCGAACAGCTCGCCGTAGGAGCAGTCGGGCGGGACCTGCCGCTGGAGCATCTTTGTGGCGGCGGGATTGCAGTGGATGAGCGTCCCATGGTGGTCGAAGGCCACCACGCCGTCGGTCATGTGGAGGAAGAGGGTGTCCAGCTTGTTGCGCTCGTTCTCCACCGCCGCCAGCGTCTCCTGCAAAACGCCCGCCATCTCGTTGAAGGTGCCGGTGAGGATGCCGATCTCGTCGGTGGATTCCACCGGCAGGGCGCTTTCAAAGTCTCCCGCGGCCACCTTCTCCGCCCCGGCGGTGAGTTTTTCGATGGGGTCCACCATGGTCTTGGACAGCAGGAAGCTCAAAAGCACGGAGATCAGAAGGCCGATGACCAGCGCCTGCATGATGATCGTGAAGAGCTGGCTGTTCAGCCCGGACACGGTGTCCTTGTTGTCCAGGATATAGATGATGTAGGAGCCGCCGTCGCTGAGGATGGGGATGGCGGCGTCCATATACCCGGCGGTGATGTCGCTCTCGTCGCCCACGCCGGATTCGTCGCGCCGGGCCACGGCGTTCCGGGCGGTCAGGAGGTTTGCGGTGGGGTCCCGGGGCAGGCCGTCCGCTCCGGCGGAGCCGGAGAGATACGCCCCGGTCTCTCCGTCCAGCACGAAATAGTTGCGGGAGCGGTAGTCGATGCCCAGCTTGCCGCTGTTGACGCTGAGCATCTCCTGGATGCTGTCCGCGCCGTTCTCCCCGGCGGCGGCCCGGCGCAGGTCGTCCACAAAGTCCCGGTTCCCCTCTCCGAACACGTCGTTCATCTGCTGGTAGAAGGTATCGATATAGAAGCTGGAGACGCTGGTGGTCAAAAACGCCCCCACCACCGCCATCAGCGAGGTGATGAGCAGCAGCAGGATGAGCATCAGCTTCATATGCAGGCTCCGAAACACCGGTAGCACCTCATTTCAGAAAGGAGATAGAGAAAACGCCAAAGAGGAGGGTTCCGCTCCCTTCCGCGCCCCGTGGGCGCGGAGGGAAGGGGGCCAGGGGGAACCGCAGGTTCCCCCGGTTCTTCCGCCGGAGGCGGAAGAAGGGAAGGGGCAGGAGTTCCAGTTCTCCTTCCGCGCCCCGAGGGCGCGGGGGGAAGGGGGCCAGGGGGAACCGCAGGTTCCCCCGGTTCTTCTGCCGGAGGCGGAAGAAGGGAAGGGGCAGGAGTCCCAGTTCTCCTCCTGCGCCCCGTGGGCGCGGGGGAAGGGGGGCCAGGGGGAACCGCAGGTTCCCCCGGTTCTTCCGCCGGAGGCGGAAGAAGGAATTAAAATCATTTTCGGCAGGGCGTGTACCTGCCGAAAATCCCCCGGCCCGTTTGCCCCTGGGGCAAACGCCCCAGTGACCGATGTCACTGGGGAAGGGGAATCTAAAGGGGGGACGAAGGTCCCCTCATTACGTCCCCTCAAACCGCGAAGTAGTACCCCGCCCCTCTCCGCGTCAGGATGTACACGGGGCTTGCCGGGTCCGCCTCGATCTTCTCCCGCAGGCGGCGGACCGTCACATCCACGGTGCGCACGTCGTCGCCCACGTAGCCGTAGTTCCACACCTGCTCCATCAAATCGATGCGGGAGTAGACCTTGTTGGGGTGGCTGGCCAGGAAGGTCAAAAGCTCGTATTCCCGCTGGGTCAGGTCGATGGCCGTCCCCGCCCGGAACACCTGGTGGCTGTCCGTGTTAATGGAGAGGTCGCCGGACACCGGCATGGCCGCGGCCGCGGCGGCGGAGGCGGCGGGGGCCGCCATGGCCGTGCGGCGGATGTTGGCGCCCACCCGGGCCACCAGCTCCCGCATGGAAAAGGGCTTGGTGATGTAGTCATCCGCGCCGATCTCCAGGCCCAGCACCTTGTCCGCCTCCTCCTCCCGGGCGGTGAGGATGATGACGGGCACCCCGTCCCCCGCCTGGCGGAGCTGGCGGCACACGTCGAAGCCGTTCAGCTTCGGCAGCATCACGTCCAGCAATATCAGGTCCGGCTTGGCGGTCCTGGCCTGGAGAAGGCCGTCCTCGCCGTCATAGGCCTCGCAGGTGCGGTAGCCCTCCCGCTGCAGATTGAACCGCAGGATGTCCACGATATTCTTCTCGTCCTCGACGATCAAAACCAATTTCTGATGGTCCATAGAGAACCTCCGTTTTCTGTGATGGCGTTCAAAGGTCCAGCAGCACCTTCGTCTTCAGCACGGCGGCCACGGTCTTGGCGTCCTCGATCTCGCCGTTGAGACAGCGGTGGACCATTTCGCTGAAGGGGATGCGCTCCACCCGCAAAAATTCGTCCGGGTCCAGGCACTGCGCCTCCATGTGAAGGCCCCGGGCCAGGAACAGGTGCAGCGTCTCGCCGTAGCAGCCCGGCGCGGGGATGATGCGGCCCAGGGGCAAAAAGGTGTCCGGCACGGCGCCGGTCTCCTCCTTCAATTCCCGCAGCGCCCCCGCCGCGGGCTCCTCGCCGGGATCCAGCTTGCCCGCCGGGATCTCCAGCAGCGTCTTGCCGAAAACATAGCGGTATTGGGTGACGGCCAGCACGTTGTTCCGCTCGTCCAGCGGCAGCACCGCCACGCCGTCCACATGCTCCACCACCTCCCGGGAGGAAGTATTGCCGTTGGGCAGGCGCACCTGGTCCACATGGACGCTGAACAGGGGGCCGGCGTACTTCTCCTCCCGGCTGAGGGTGGTTTCGGTCAGGTCAAAGGGTTCGTTCATTATGAAATACACCTCGTGTTTCATTTTTTGAAAATCAGTTTATTATATCACGGGGAGGAAGGATTGCCAAGGCGCACTTTCTCTTGAAGAACGGGGAAATCCATGCTATACTGATTAAACTTTCCAAAAAGAAAGAGGTGAGCCCCACGGAGAAAAAGGGGATCAAGATCGCGGCCCAAAACCGCAAGGCCTTCCACGACTACTTCGTGGAGGAGAGATACGAGGCGGGCATCGAGCTGTCCGGCACGGAGGTCAAATCCATCCGGGCGGGGAATTTGAACCTGAAGGACGCGTACTGCGGCGTGAAGGACGGAGAGCTGTTCGTCCACGGGCTGCACATCTCGCCCTACGAAAAGGGCAACATCTTCAACAAGGACCCGGTGCGGGTCCGGCGGCTTTTGATGCACAAGCGGGAGATCCAAAAGCTCCAGGCCCTGGTGAAGCAGGACGGCTATACCCTGGTGCCGCTGTCCGTCTATTTCCGGGACGCCAGGGTGAAGCTGGAGATCGGCCTGTGCAAGGGCAAGAAGAACTACGACAAGCGGGACGCCATCGCCAAGCGGGACGCGGAGCGGGAGATGGACCGGCACATGAAGGACCGGTACCGCTGAGCAAAGCGACCATGAAATACGTCGCCCTCCGGGGCGGATGAAAGAAAGGAACCGATGATATGAACCATCCCATCGCCACCATCACCATGGAGAACGGCAAGGTCATGAAGGCCGAGCTGTACCCCGAGAAAGCCCCCAATACCGTCAACAACTTCATCGCCCTGGCCAACGCGGGCTTTTACGACGGACTGACCTTCCACCGGGTCATCCCCGGCTTCATGATCCAGGGCGGCTGTCCCGACGGCACCGGCATGGGCGGCCCCGGCTACCAGATCAGGGGCGAGTTTGCCGGAAACGGTTTTGCCCAGAACGACCTGCTCCACACCACCGGCGTTCTCTCCATGGCCCGGACCATGGCTCCCGACTCCGCCGGAAGCCAGTTTTTCGTCATGGTGGCCCCCGCGCCCCATCTGGACGGGCAGAACGCCGCCTTCGGCCAGGTGACCGAGGGAGCGGAGGAGGCGATCGCCATCTCCCGCGTCCAGCGGAACATGTCCAACGACAAGCCCAAGACCCCGGTGGTCATCCAGTCCATCCGGGTGGATACCTGCGGCGTGGACTATCCCGCGCCGGAGAAACTGTAAAAGGAGAGGGGCGATCCTCTGTGAAGACCGCGATCATCACCGGCGCGTCCTCGGGCCTGGGCCGCGAATTCGTCCGCCAGCTGGAAGACGTGTTCCCGGAGATCGAATCCTATTGGCTCATCGCCCGCCGGGCGGACCGGCTGGAGGAGATGGCCCAGGCCCTGCCGGACAAGACCGTGGAGTGTCTGGCCCTGGACCTGTGCGACCCCATGAGCTTCATCACCCTTCAAGAAAAGCTCACCAACGAGCGGCCGGAGGTGGAGGTGCTCATCAACAACGCCGGCTGCGGCTTCCTGGGCCGCCTGGGGGAGACGGAGACCGCCCTTCAAACCCGGATGGTGGACCTGAATCTCCGGGCGCTGACGGCGGTCACCAACATGGCCATTCCCTTCATGCCCAGGGGCGGGCGCATCATCAACGTGTCCTCCATCGCCTCCTTCTGCCCCAATCCCCGGATGACGGTGTATTCCGCCGGCAAGGCGTATGTCTCCTCCTTCACCGTGGGGCTTGCGGAGGAGCTGCGCGCCAGGGGCGTCACGGCCACCGCCGTATGTCCCGGCCCCATGAAAACGGAGTTTTTGGACGTGGGCGGCATCACGGGCCGCTCCCGCATGTTCGACATGCTGCCCTACTGCGACCAGGTGCGGGTGGCTGGGGGGACCCTGCGGGCCGCCCGGGCGGGCCGGACGATCTATACGCCCCGGCTGTTCTATAAGTTTTACCGGGCGCTGGCGAAGGTGACGCCGGTAAAGCTGATGGTGAAATTCACCAAAACGTAAATTTCACGGAATTGTAACATACTTCGCCTGAGAAGTATGTTACAATTCCAAATAGCAAAGTCTCCAAGCGGTCGGCGCGGCCGCGGTTTGACCCAATGACGGGGGTGTACCGGTTTCGACGGGGGTATGGAGGCGGGACAAGCGGGCGGATGCGCCTAACATCCGAAAAATGGGCAACTTATAAATTAAAGAACAACAACACTGTTGCTGTCGCTGCCTAACTAAAGGCAGCCGTCCGACCGGTCAGGACCGCGGGTCCGGAAGGGCGTCGTTTAGCGGTAAATGTGCGTGCAGTAAGCTTTGCCTGCGCCATAAATGATGAAGCTCACCTGACCTGACGGCGTGACGGTTTGCCGTCTGGAAGGGGAACAGGGAGGAAGACTCCCGCAATGACCGTCTGCGCCCGGAGAAAGTCCCGTTTAAGTGCTTTCGGACGGGAGTTCAACTCTCCCCACCTCCACCAGCTCAGAAATTCCCTGTTTGGCACGAATCCCCGCCGCATACGCGGCGAGGCTTCTTAGCCGGACAGGGAATTTCTTCGCTATCGGGCCGGACCCGCTCCGCTGGGCTCCGCCCCGAGGGATGGGGACGGGGGACGCCTGTTTGGCACGAATCCCCGCCGCATACGCGGCGAGGCTTCTTAGCCGGACAGGGAATTTCTTCGCTTTCGGGCCGGACCCGCTCCGCTGGGCTCCGCCCCGAGGGATGGGGACGGGGGACGCCTGTTTGGCACGAATCCCCGCCGCATACGCGGCGAGGCTTCTTAGCCGGACAGGGAA
>JAEXWS010000032.1 GCA_023406225.1 Bacillota bacterium
GCCGCAGGGCCCGGGGGATGATGCCATCCTCGCCCGCCGCAGGGCCGCCGGACTCGATCCGGGTCCCCGCCGCCGCCATCTGCCGGGCGTCCAGCCCGAAGAACCTGGACATGGAGTCTCCGTCATAAAACGCGATCCGGTCCTTGCCGTCCTGCTTGGCCTGGTACAGCGCCCGGTCGCACCGCTGGAACAGCGTTTGAAAGTCCGCGCCGTCCGCCGGACAGCGGGAGACGCCCACGCTGCAGCTCACGCGGTGGCTCCCCAGCTCCTCCGCGCACACGCCGTGGAACTGCTCCACGATCTTCTCCGCCAGTTCCTCCAAAAGCGTCCCGCCGCAGACGTCTCTGGAAAACACCAGAAATTCGTCCCCGCCGAACCGGGAGAGCACGTCTCCCGCCGGGAACAGCGTCTGGAGGCGGGCCGCCGCCTCCGTCAGCACCGTGTCGCCCAGCATGTGTCCGTAAGTGTCGTTGATCTGCTTGAAGTTGTCCAGGTCGATCAGCAGCATGGCGTAGGCCTGGCCCGGCTCAAGCTGCTCCAGCCGCAGCCGGATCTTCTCCCCCGCCGCGTTCTTATTGTAAAGCTGCGTCAGCGAATCCCGCTCGGCGCGGCTGGTCAGTTCCTGGGTCTGTCGCTTTTCCGCGTCGATGTTCAAAATCACGCCCACGGCCTTATAGGGCCTGCCCCCGGCGTCAAACTGCGTGACCGCCCGGATGCGGCACCAGAGATATTTGCCGTCGGCCTTGGCGATGCGCACCTCCGCCTCTCCGTAAGCCACGCCGGAGGCCACGTCCTCCATCAGCTTGACAAAGCACGGGACGTCCGCCGGGAACAGGTGGGAGACGGTCCTGGCCCGGGCGCCGCTGGAAACGGGCTGATAGCCGAAGAGCTTCCACCAGTTGGGAGAGTAGGTGATGTCGTCCCTGGGGATGTCCCACTCGAAGATGATGTCGTTGGTCTGGTCCAGAATGATCTGATACCGCTCCATGCTCAGCCGCAGCGCCTCCTGGGCCTGCTTGACCTGGGTGATGTCGGTCATGACGCAGTTGATGTACTCTATCCCGTCGCCGCCGGTGACCAGCTCGCTTTTCTCCAGGATCCAGACCGTCTCTCCGCTCCTGGTGATCACCCGGTACTCCAGCTCCGGCGTCGGCACGGACGCGGACTGCTCCAGGTACTGGCGCAGCACGGTCTGACGGTCGTCGGGATGGATCATCTCCAGATACCGGTCCTGGAACCGCTCCCGGATCTCCTGACGGCTGTAGCCGAAGAGGATGATGAATTCCTCGTTGACGCCGTTGATGGTAAACCACCGGTCGTTGCGGCACTGGAGCACGCCCACCGGCAGCTTTTCAACGCCCGGCACGCCGGCGGGCATGAGGGCCCGTTTCCCGCCGCCCTGCTCCATCTGTTTCCAGACGAACAGGAGCTTGTGGCTCTTGGGATTGTCGATATCCGTCCGGAGGGCGGTGGCCTCATACCAGATATACTCCCCCGTGGCATGGTGGAACACCCGGTAGGTCCGGGTCCGTTTCAGCAGCCCGCTGCTGAAAAACTCCTCCGTTCCGCCGGTCACCACCCCCAGGGCCTCCTCCCGGTCGTCCGGGTGGATGCAGGATGCCGCGAAGGCCCGCAGGGACTCCTCAAAGGTTCCGCCCAGCCGCAGGCTCTGGAAGTCCTCGTTGTGCTGGTGGACCAGGTGGTAAACGCCGCCGTCCATATCCACCTCCAGAACGGTGGCCTCCAGATAACGCAGCAGCGCCAGGTATTTGAGCTGCCCCAGCTCCGGCAGGTCCCGCGTCTTTTTGGAAGGAACGGCCTTTCGGACGGTTTTTTCGCCCTCCGTCCGGGGAACGCAGCCGTCGGCATAGCTGCGGGAGAACTCATAAAACTGCTCCCGCACGTTTTTCAGGCACTCCAAAAGCTTGGGGGAGAACGCGCCGCACTCCCCGTTGAGGATCATGGTCATGGCCTTCTCCGGGGGGATGGCCTTTTTATAGACCCGGTCGCAGGTCAGCGCGTCGTAGCAGTCCGCCACCGCCGCCGCCTGGGCGCAGATGGGCGTGTTGTCCCCCGCCAGACCGTCGGGATAGCCCCGCCCGTCCCACCGCTCGTGATGGTAGCGGCAGATGTTGTACGCATAGCCCAGATACTCCTTGTCGCCCATGCGGTCCAGGCCGTCCAGGATCTCGCAGCCCTTGACCGTGTGGGTCTTCATGATCTCAAACTCCTCCGCCGTCAAACGGCCGGGCTTGTTTAAGATCGTGTCGGGGATGGCGATCTTGCCGATGTCGTGCAGGGCGGCGGCCTCCGTCATGACGCCGATGGCCCGCTCCGTCAGATCGTACTCCGGGCAGCAGCGCATGACGTTTTCCAGCAGGACCTTCGTGAACATGCGGATGCGCAGGACGTGCTGGCCCGTCTCGGCGCTGCGGTGCTCGATCACGGAGGAGAGGGCGTCCATCACCACGTCCCGGGACTCCCGGAGCTTGGCGGCCTGCTCCTCCACCATCTCCTCCAGGTGCATCTTGTGGCGGTTCAGCTCCACGGCGTTGCGCACCCGCCGCCGGACCACGTGGGCCTCAAAGGGCTTGATGATGATATCCGCCGCGCCCAGGTCGAAGGCCCGCACCTCGCTGTCCGCCGAGTCCTCGGAGGTGATGACCACCACGGGGATGCGGGCGAGCAGGCCGTTTTGGGCCAGCTCCGCCATGACCTGATAGCCGCTTTTCACCGGCATGACCAGGTCCAGCAGTATGGCGGCCAGAGAGTCCCGGTACTGCTTGGCCAGCAGCACCGCCTGCTCTCCGTTTTCCGCCTCCAGCAGGTTATACTCCTGCTGGAACAGCGTGTGCAGGATGACGCGGTTGACCTCCAGGTCGTCCACGATCAAAATGGTATTCCGATCCACGGCTTGGTCCTCCTCACGTCTTAGGCGTTTCTCCGTTCCGTTTTGCGCGTCCTTCGTCCCAGATACGGTACGGGCCGCCGCCCCGCTGCAAAAGCTTCTCCTCCAGCCATGCGCGCAGCGCGGCCATGCCGTCCTCCGTCCAGGGGAACGTCTCCGTCTCCACGTCCTGCGCGCGCTCAAAGCATATATTTTCATAGACCCATGCCTGGATCCGGCCGTCCTCCCGTTTTCCCGTCCTTTGGAGCCGGTAGCGGAACGCGCCCACGGAGCCTGGATAGATCTCCGAGCGCTGCATAAAAGGAACGTCCAGAAAATCAAATGTCATGGCGAACTCCTTTGGCAATCAAACTTCTTGAATTATAGCCCACAATCGCCTCCAAAACAAGTCCGCCGTTCCCCTTTTTCTCAAAGGGCGGGATTTGTCAAAAAGTTTTTCTTGACTTCGCCGGCCGCGGCGTGTATACTGATTACCAGTGTTCTAAATGTACGAATTGATTGCTACAGCCGGTAAGTCAATTTCCATTTTGACTGACCCCGCTGTGGTTTCTTTTTTGCTCTGGAATGCGAATTTTTTTAGGAGGTATCATGTTATGCTTAATGGTACTGTCAAGTGGTTCAACGAGGAAAAGGGATTTGGCTTCATCTCCAACGATGACGGCAGCGGCGATGTGTTTGTCCATTTCTCCGCCATCCAGGGCACCGGCTTCCGCACCCTGGCCGAGGGCCAGCACGTGACCTATGAGACTGAGCCGGACCCCAAGGACAGCCGCAAGCTGCGCGCTGTCAACGTCCAGGCCGTCTGAGAGGACTGAACCGTTGAAAAGAGGCCCGTTCCTTTCGGAACGGGCCTCTTTTTCCGCGTTTTCGGGCCGGTTTGCCTCACTTCTTCCTCACGGGGTAGCAGACCTCGGTGACCAGCTCGCTTGGATCCCGCGTCTCATAGGGGCTCACGTGGTAAATGCAGAAGGACAGTCCCGCGAACTCATAGCCGCTGTCCCGCACCCAGCGGGCCACCGACTCATTCACCTCTGAAATTTTATCATAGCTGCCCTTATAGACGGCGGAGGCCATCAGGATCGGCGGCACGGTCTTGAACTTCACATGGGCGGTGTCCCGGTAGTCCCCCTTCACCGATTTTTGGATCTCCACGTCCACATCCGCCTCCTTGTGCTCGCCGTCATGGAAGATCGCCAGGGTATAGCAGGGCTCCCCGGGCTGAAGCTCCATTTCCGCCGTCTCCTCCATCAATATCTTCCACAAAAGGCCCTCCTGGTCGTAAGCGGGGATCACCTGCCGCACGCTGGCCACCTGCCGTTCCGGCAGTTCCTTCAATGTCACGTTGTACTCCATGGCTGTTCCTTCCTTTCTCAAGTGCTCCATCGCCGTCTCCAGCAGCCGCAGCCGCTCCGCCGCCGCCCGCGCCTCGGCCTCCAGCTCTTCCCGGCGCTGCCTGAGCGCCCGCTCCACCGCCTCCGGCTCCTCCCACCGCCGCAGCAGGGCGGAGATGTCCGCCAGGCCGAAGCCCATGTCCCGCAGGGCCGCGATGCGCTGGGCCGTGGGGAGCTGATCCTCGCTGTAATAGCGGTAATTGGTGAAGCGGTCGGTGCATTGGGGCGTCAGAAGGCCGATCTCGTCGTAGCGGCGCAACATGCGGACGCTGATGCGGGACAGGATGGAAAAGATTCCGATCTTCAGCATGACAGGTACCTCTCTGCCGTTGGTTTTTGAGCTCAGGAACAGGATAAACCATGACACCGTGGGAGAGTCAAGAGGGAAAAAAACAAAATTACCGGCTCTTGGGAGCCGGTAATTTTCTGCGCTCACCGCAGCCGGCGGAGCACCTCGGCGGTAAAGTTCCAGACCCGCCGGACGGAGGCGACGTGCATCCGCTCCCGGGGGGTGTGGATATCCGTCAGGTCCGGGCCGATGGACACGCAGTCCAGTCCCGGCAGCTTTCCCGCCAGGATGCCGCACTCCACCCCGGCGTGGATGGCCTCCACCCTGGGCTCTTTTCCGTACTGCTCCCGGAACACCTCCAGCATCCGTTCCCGCAGGGGGGAATCCGGCAGATACGCCCAGCCGGGGTAATCGCCGGAGACGGAGGTCTCGCCGCCCAGGGCGGCGGTCAGGCAGCGCAGGCGCTCCTTCACCATCTCCTTCTGGCTGTCCAGGCTGCTGCGGACGCAGAAGGTGGCCTTGACCCGGTCCGGCCCGGTGGAAAGGACCCCCAGATTCAGCGAGGTCTGCACCAGGCCCGCCACGTCCAGGCTCATCTCCTGAACGCCGTTGGGCGCGCAGGAGAGCAGGCACACGACCCGCTTTGTGGAGGCCGCGTCCATGGGCGTCTCCGCCGCCTCCACCCGCTCCGCCCGGACGAACACCCCCGGGTCCGCGGCGCGGTACTCCGCCTTGAAAGCCGCATCCAGCTCCGCCGCCGCGGCCAAAGCCGCCTCCGGGTCCGCGGCCGCCGCCAGGGCCACCGTCTCCCGGGGGATGGCGTTGTCCTTCAGCCCGCCGTCCACCGCCGCCAGCCGCAGGTCCGTCCGCCGGGACATGGCCAGCAGCACCCGGCCGCACAGGATGCTGGAATTTCCCAGCCCCCGGTGGATCTCCGTGCCGGAGTGCCCGCCGGAGAGCCCCCCCACCGTGACGCGCAGCATCGCGCCGTCAAAGGGCGCCCGCTCCACGGGCAGGGCGCAGGTCACCATGCTGCCTCCCGCGCAGCTCACGGTGAACACGCCCTCCACCTCGGAGTCCAGGTTCAGCATCCGCCGGCCCCGGAGAGGCGACACGTCCAGCCCCTCCGCCCCCGGCATGCCGACCTCCTCGTCCACGGTGAACACCGCCTCCACCCGGGGATGGGGCAGGCTCTCGTCCTCCAGGACCGCCAGCATCATCGCCACGGCGATGCCGTCGTCCCCGCCCAGGGTGGTCCCCTCCGCCCAGACGGTCTCGCCGTCGGTCCGAAGGTCCAGGCCCTCCCGCTCCATATCCTTCCGGCACTCCGGCGTTTTTTCGCAGACCATGTCCATATGGCCCTGGAGGATCACCGGCTCGCTCTGCTCATAGCCGGCGGACGCCTCCTTGATGATGATGACGTTTCCCAGCCCGTCCTGGTAGTGCTCCAGTCCCCGCTCCCGGGCGAACGCCGCGCACCAGTCGCTGACGGCCCGGGTGTTCCGGGACCCGTGGGGGATGGCGCACAGCTCCTCAAAATAGTGAAAGACGCGCTTTGGTTCCAACTGATCCAATACCTGCATGCCGCTCGCTCCTCTTCGTCTCATATAAAATAAGGGATAAGGCCCTCCCTGTTCGTCCGTCTCCGTCCGCCGGAATACTTGAAAGCCCATGCGCTCGTAAAATCCCACCGCCTGTGGATTTTGCACGTTGACGCACACCTGGTCGACGGAATCATGGGCGATGCCGTGCAGGACCAGCCGCCGTCCCAGGCCCCGCCCCCGCCGATCCGGGTCCACAAACAGCATTTCCAGCTTTCGCCCGTCCATTCCCATGAACGCCGCGGGCCGCCCGCCCTCCTCCGCCACGATCAGCCGGGGCACGGCCCGGAGCGCCCCGGGGACCTCTCCAGCGATCCTTTGTATCTCCGATTCCGTCAAAAAGGAATGGGTCGCCCGGACGGACCGTTCCCACACCCCGCAAAGCGCCTGCAAAAGCGCCTCGTCCCGGCGCTCCGCGCTGTACAGCCGCATCTTCCCACCTCGTTTCTTTTTCTCAGTCTATCACCGCGCCCGCGCCCCGTCAAATCAAAACCGCTCCCCGGGCCAAAAGCCCCGCGGAGCGGTTTTGTTCTCTCATATCATTAAAAAGAGCGTTCTTACTTGGCGAAGGCTTCCACGTCCGCCTTGGCGGCCTGCATGAAGAGGTACGTGTCGCAGGAGTAGCCGATGAACTTCACGCCCAGGTCCCGCCACTTCTTGCCGCCTTCCACGGTGTCCGCGAAGCAGCCCACCTTCACGCCCTTGGCCGCGCCCTTGGCGATGATGCCCTTGATGCAGTCCACCACCTCGGGATGGTCGATCTCGCCCACATGGCCCAGGGAGCTGGAGAGGTCGTAGGGTCCGACGAACACCACGTCCACGCCGGGCACGTCCAGGATCTCATCCAGGTTCTCCACGGCCTTTTTGCCCTCGGCCTGGAGGATCACCACGGTATCCTGGGCCTTGGAGAAATACGTGCTGCCGGGAATGCCGCCGAAGCCCGCGGAACGGACGAAGCGGCAGGTGCCCCGGGTGCCCGCGGGAGAGAACTTGGCGGCGGACACGGCGGCACGGGCCTGCTCGGCGGTGTCGATCTGGGGGATCATGACCGCGCCGGCGCCCACGTCCAGGGCCTGGTCGATCCAGATGTCGCTGCCCCGGGGCACCCGGACCACCGGGCACACCCCCGCCACGTTGGCGGCGCGGATCAGGTTGGGCAGCGTCTCAAAGGTGGTGGTGCCGTGCTCCATATCCAGCAGCACGAAGTCGTACCCGGCGTAGCCGGCGGCCTCCACATAGGCGGGGTCGGTGCCGATCATGAAGGGGCCGAGCGCGCCCTGGTCGGAGTCCATGGCGGCCTTGAACCGCGCCACGCTGTCCATGCTGGGCATTGCGGGATTGCTCATGTAACACATCTCCTTTTGTTCCGAATACCGAACGAAATTTATATATCGGAATCTTTATCCTCATTTTATGCCCCGTCTCCCCCCTTGTCAATCAAAAATCCCTTCTTTTTGCGAACTTGTAAGCCTTCACAAAAGAGCCCCGGCTTTTTGTGAAACTTGCCGCCCGCTTGCCAAAGGGGGCCGGGTTTGATATGATGGGGCGGAAAGAACGGAAAGGGGCGTTTACATATGCCGCAGGAGCAGCACCGGGCCACCGCCCGGGTACTGGACATTCTGGAACACCTGACCTCCGCCGACGGGCGCGGCCAGACCCTGACGGAGCTGGCCCAGGCGCTGGACGCGCCGAAAAGCAGTCTGTTTCCCATCCTCCACACCCTGGAGGAGCGGCGGTACATCCGGCTGGACCGCCCCACGGGGCAGTATTTCATCGGCCCGGGGGCCTACGTGCTGGGGGCCGCCTTTTCCGGCGGGCGGGGGCTGGACCCCATCGCCCAGGTGATGAAGGACGTGGTATGCCGGTGCGAGGAGACCTGCCAGCTTGGCATTCTGGACCACGGAAACGTGCTGTACGTGGAAAAGGAGGATTCCCCCCAGGCCATCCGCATGATCTCCCAGGTGGGCAAACGCCTGCCCGCCAACTCCACCGCCATCGGCAAGGCCCTTTTGAGCGGGCTTGAGAACGAGGCGGTGCGATCGCTGTTTCCGGCGGAGCTTCCCCGGCTGACGGAGAAAACGGTGACGGACCTGGAGACGCTCCTCTCCCAGCTTGGGGACATCCGCTCCGGCGGCATCGCCTCCGAACGGGAGGAGACCGCCCCCCAGCTGGCCTGCTGGGCCGTGCCCCTGCGGCGGCGGGGGGAGGTGTTCGCCGCCCTCAGCGTGTCCGTGCCGCTGTTCCGCTGCTCGGCGGAAAAGGAGGCGCTGGTGCGCCGGTCCCTGCTGGACGCCCGGCAGGAGATCGAGCAGATCGCGGAATCCCGGGGGTTTTCCCTGCTGTAAGCCGTGCAAAGTCATTGACAAACCGCCGCCGGAGTGATATCATCACGCCGTATAATTCCAATATAAGAACTATATTCGTAAATACGAACGCCCGGGACGGGGCGCTACATGAGAAAAAAGGAGACTTCCTCTATGGAACGCAGTGAAAAAATCCTAAGCGGACTGGACAACCAGTATTACCGCGCCACCTTGAAGTCCATGGGCTTCACCACCGACGATCTGAAGCGTCCCGTCATCGGCATCGCCAACGCCTGGAGCGAGTGCGTGCCCGGCCACTACAACCTGCGCCAGGTGGCCCAGCGGGTGAAGGACGGCATTTACCGCGCCGGCGGCACCCCCATCGAGTTCGGCGTCATCGGCGGCTGCGACGGCATGGGCCAGGGCCACGACGGCATGCATTACATCCTCCCCTCCCGGGAGCTGATCGCCAACTCCATCGAGTCCATGGCCCAGATCAACCTTTTCGACGGCTTGGTGCTCCTGGGCTCCTGCGATAAGATCGTCCCCGGCATGCTGATGGCGGCGGCCCGGCTGGACATCCCCTGCATCTTCCTCCCCGGCGGCCCCATGGAGGGCGGCGCGGAATTTGACGGGCGGCAGGCCGACCAGACCTCCTCCACCGAAGCTTACGGCATGCTCTCCGCGGGAAAGATCACCGAGGCGGAGTACGTCTCTCTGGAGGACACCGCCTGCCCCGGCTGCGGCTCCTGCTCTTACCTGGGAACGGCCAACACCATGTGCGCCCTGGCCGAGGCCCTGGGCATGACCCTGCCCGACGGCGGCCTGGCCCCCGCCACCTCCGCCGCCCGGATGCGGAAGGCGGAGGAGACCGGCGTGAAGATCATGGAGCTGGTGGAAAAGCAGATCACCTCCCGGAAGATCATCACCAACGGCTCCGTCCGCAACGCCATCAAGGCGTGCCTGGCCATCAGCGGCTCCACCAACGCCGTCATGCACCTGACGGCCATCGCCCACGAGGCGGAGCTGGACATCCGGGTCCTGGACGAGTTTGACACCCTCTCCCGCACCACGCCCCAGATCGCCAAGATGAACCCCGCCTGCAAATACAACGTCATCGACTTTTACCGGGACGGCGGCATGCCCCGCCTGCTGGAGCGGATGCAGCCCATCCTGTCCGACGGCGAGATGACCGTCACCGCCCACACCGTGGCGGAGAACATCGCCTCCCACACCTATCCCTACCCCGCCACGGGCCTGGTGGTCCGCACCATGGAGGAACCCTTCGGCTTCTCCGGCGGCGTGGCGGTGCTGCGGGGCAACCTGGCCCCGGACACCGGCATTACCAAGCCCGGCGCTTTCGACAAGAGCCTGCACCACTTTGAGGGCGAGGCCATCTGCTTCGACTCCGAGGAGGCCGCCGAGGAGGCCATCCTGGCGGGCAAGGTCCGCGACGGCCACGTGGTGGTCATCCGCTATGAGGGCCCCAAGGGCGGCCCGGGCATGCGGGAGATGTACAAGGCCATGAAGTACCTGTACGGCCGGGGCCTCAGCAAGACCACCGCCCTCATCACCGACGGGCGCTTCTCCGGCACCAACAACGGCTGCTTTGTGGGCCACATCTCCCCGGAGGCGGCGGAGGGCGGTCCCATCGCCGTCGTCCACGACGGCGATCGGGTGGTCATCGACATCGAGGACCGCCGCCTGGACCTGCTGGTGTCCCAGGAGGAGATCGACGCCCGCCTGGCCGCCTGGAAGCGGCCCGAGCCGAAGTTCAAGAAGGGCTGGCTGGGCCTGTACTGCAAGATCGCGGCCTCCGGTTCCGAAGGCGCCATTTTGAAATTCGACCATCTGTAAACCACCGTGGCCCCCCGGCAAAAACCGGGGGGCCGGTTCTGCCCGCGGGCCCGCCGAAACACGGCGAATCCTTGACAAAACGCCTGAAAAGCGATATAAATAGTGTCGCTATTATCGGTCGTTCGTCTCTTTTTCCCGCTTTCTTTTGAAAATATGTTTCGACGGGCGGAATGTTCGCCGTTCCGTCCCGGACGGCCCAGGGCGGCCGTTGGGACCGGGGCGGGCGCAAGTTTGGAAGGAGGATGTTTATTATGGAAACCATCACAGACCTGATCAAAAACGTACCCATCCCCAAAATGGTGAAGGTGCGGGAGGTGTTCGACAACTCCCACATCCCCGCAGAGGAGATCGCGGCCACGGTGGAACGGGAGCTGTCCCGGGAGGCCCTGGGCGGGCAGATCAAGCCCGGCATGCGCATCGCCATCACCTGCGGCAGCCGGGGCATCAACCACAACGCCGTCATGGCCAGGGCCATGGTGGACTTTGTGAAGTCCCGGGGGGCGGAGCCGTTCATCGTGGCGGCCATGGGCAGCCACGGCGGCGCCACCGCCGAGGGCCAGCGCCAGATCCTGGCGGACTACGGCATTACGGAAGAGGGCATGGGCTGCCCCATCGTGAGCTGCATGGACACCGTGGAGATCGGCCTCTCCGGCACCCGGCGCCTGCCTGTGCGCATCGACAAGAGCGCGGCGGAGGCCGACGGCATCCTGCTGTACAACCGCATCAAGCCCCACACCTCCTTCCGGGGGCGGTACGAGAGCGGCCTGATGAAGATGATGGCCATCGGCCTTGGCAAGCAGCACGGCGCGGAGAATATCCACCATCAAAGCCCCGCCGTCATGCACGAGCTGGTGGAGGAGTACGGCCTGACCATCCTGAAAAACTGCCCCGTCCTGGGCGGCATCGCCGTCATTGAAAACGCCTATGACGAGACGTACCTCATCAAGGGCCTGACCCCGGACGAGATCATTACCGAGGAGCCGAAGCTCCGGGACCTCTCCTACGAGACCATCGCCCACCTGCTTTTCGACAAGTGCGACGTGCTGGTGGTGGACAAGATCGGCAAGAACATCTCCGGCGACGGCATGGACCCCAACGTGTCCGGCCGGTTCGTCCAGCCCAAGTACTGCTCCGGCGGCATCGAGGCGGAAAAGGTGGTCATCCTGGACCTGACGGACGAGACGCACGGCAACGCCCAGGGCATCGGCCTGGCGGAGGTCACCACCCGGCGGCTGTTCAACAAGATGAAGCTGGAGATGACCTATCCCACCGGCGTCACCAACACCTTTTTGCACCTGATGAAGATCCCCATGATCATGGACAACGACCGGGAGGCCCTGCAATTGGCCCTTTGCTGCTGTCCTGAGGCGGAGGACCCGGACAACATGAAGATGATCCGCATCCCCAACACCGCCCACATCGA
Organism: Bacillota bacterium; assembly: GCA_023406225.1. Classification (GTDB taxonomy): domain Bacteria; phylum Bacillota; class Clostridia; order Oscillospirales; family Oscillospiraceae; genus Oscillibacter. Next base: position 11,773 of record JAEXWS010000032.1, read on the forward strand.
ATATATCGAGATCTCCGAGGGCCTTTTGCCCCTGGCCAAGGCCGATCCCCGCCTGGAGATCCTCTCCGAGCCCTACGACCTGCCCTTTGACGAGGCGGGGAACCTGTTTTAAGGGATGTCCGGCCCCGAAAGGGGCCTTGACAGAGCGGCTTCCCCCGGGAAACCGCGCGATCCGAACGCACCAGACATCAGAAGAAGAAAGGAACCTATCGTATGATCTCTCCCGCAATGTTGATCCTGCATTTGGTCATCGCCATCGCCATCATCCTGTTCTGCATCATCGTTTTGAAGCTGAACGCCTCCATCGGCATGGTCCTTGCCAGCCTGTATAT
>JAEXWS010000105.1 GCA_023406225.1 Bacillota bacterium
CAGCAGCACCACCTGGTGCTGCTCCAGCTCCCGGGCGATCTTGTCCACGTTGGCCTCCACCTTGGCGTACTGGGTCTTCATGACCTCCAGCTTGTTCCGGCTCTTTTTGAAAAGGCCCGCGAAGCCCTTCTTCTCCTCGTCCTCTCCAAAGCCTTTCAGCTCCACCACCAGGCTGGACAGCGCGTCGCCCACCTCGCCCAGGTCCTTCGTGCGGACGGAGGCCAGGGCGTTTTCGGAAAAGCCCGCCACGTTCTTCTGGGCCGCGGCGCCGTACTGGAGGATCAGGTTGGAGTCCAGGATGTCGATCTTCTTGGAAAACTCCTCCACCGCCTGCTTCTCCGCGTCGGTCAAAAGCCGCTCGTCCATCTGGACGGGGGTGACCTCCGGCTTTGCGGGCTCGGGGGCCGGCGCGGCGGGCGTGCCGGGGGCCGCGGGCTCCAGCGTCAGTTCAGGCGCCGCCGCCGCGGCGGCCGTGGGTTCCAGCGTCAATTCGGGCATCTTGTTCAGTTCGTCAGCCATATCGTTTACGTCCTTTCATCGTCGCGGTCTTTGTCCCGTCTCACAGTTCCAGCTTGATATCCGGATCATCCTTCGGCAGCGTCTCCGCCTTCAGCGTCTCTCCCGTCAGGCCCTCCCGGGCCATCATGGTCTCCAGCACGGTGATGTCCGTGGAGATATCCAGCGCCTCCGCGCCGAAGAGGCTGTCCAGCTGTTTTTCAAAAGCGGACACGATGTTTCGCATCATGCCCTCCACCTTGGCCAGCGTCCCGTCGATGTTCTCCCCGGAAACGCCCGCGGCGCTCATCCGGTCGTAGCTGTTCAAGAGCTTCAGGGTGGTGGGCAGATAGTAGTCCATGAATTTGCGGATTTGGGGCAGCTTTTTGGGGTCGTCCTTCACAGCCTGAAAGATCTTGGCGGACACCTGCTCCAGCCGCACGATGTCGGCGGAGATGCCGGGATCCGCGATGTTGTCGTCCAGCCGCTTCATCTCGGAGACGGCGAGGCGGCCGTCCTTAAGCATTTTGTCAAGCTCCGGGTCCCCGGTTGGCTTCTCCTCCGCCTTTTTCTCCTCCGTCCCGGGCGCGGCCGTCCCCGCCGCCGGACCGCCGGAGCACAGCAGCGCCGCCACGGCGAACGCCGCCACGGACGCGGCCCCCACCAGGGCGAAATGCACAGGTTCAAACAGCGGGAACAGCAGCGCGTAGCCTAGCCACACCACCGCCACCGCGTAAAAGGGAGCCACGCTCTTGCGGGTATTCGTTTTCATGAAAGACCTCCTCCGGTCAAAAATATGCCATGATACCGTATTATACCCCTAAGAGGGAGGCCGGTCAAGGCGCGTCTTTCCCTTGCCAGGAGCCGCCCTGAGGTGATATGATGGAAAAAATGATAAAAAGGGGGATGATCCCATGCGGCTCGCCATGTGTCAAATGTCCATGAGCGCGGAGCGGACGGAAAATCTGGAGCGGTCCCTGGCGGCCGTCCGGGAGGCGGCGGCCCGCGGCGCGGACCTGGTCCTGTTCCCGGAGCTCCAGCTCAGCCCCTTTTTCCCCCAGTATCCCGGACTGGGGATGGGGCACGAGGCCGTGGAGGCGGACGGGGAGATCGTCTCCCGGTTCCGCGCGGTCTGCCGGGAATGCGGCGTGATGGCCGCGCCCAACTTTTACCTGTTTGAAAACGGCGACCTGTACGACGCCACCATCCTCATCGGCGCGGACGGGGCGGTGCTGGGCGTCCAGAAAATGGTCCACGTCGCCCAGGCCCCGCAGTTTTACGAGCAGGACTACTACGCCCCCTCCGACGACGGCTTCCACGTCTTTCCCACCCCCTTCGGAAAGATCGGCGTGGTGGTCTGCTTCGACCGGCACTACCCCGAAAGCATCCGCACGGAGGCTCTCCGGGGCGCGGAATTGATCCTGATCCCCACCGCCAACACCGCCGCCGAGCCGCTGGAGATGTTCGAGTGGGAGATCCGCGTCCAGGCCTTCCAGAACAGCGTGGCGGTGGCCATGTGCAACCGGGTGGGATGCGAGGACGGGATGGACTTTGCGGGAGAGTCCCTGGTCGCGGACGCCGCGGGCGCCCTGCTGGTGAAGGCCGGACGGGAAACGGGATTGGTATACTGCGACCTGGACCTGGCGGCAGGCCGGGAGCTCCGGCGGCAGCGGCCCTATACCTCCCTGCGCAATCCCCGGTTCTACGCATAGGAAAAAGCGCCCCTTGCGGGGCGCTTTGAGGCTGTCGAAAAAGTGCCTTCGGCACTTTTTCGAGTAGGCTGCGGCCCGTCGCGCGCACGCACTGTCCGCTGAAAACGGACAGTGCGCACACTTACGGACCGAGATGTATTTTCTCCGACGCACATGTCGTCGGAGAAAATGGATTTGATCTTTTTCGCGCCTTCGGGCGCGAACTCTGCGAGGCTTTTTCGACAGGCTGAAAGCGCCCCTTGCGGGGCGCTTTTTTACGGGACGCCGTACAGTCCGGCGGCCATATCCCGCCAAAGATCGACGCGGGGCGGGCGGAAGGTGAAAAACACGAACAAAAAGGCCAGGCCCCACAAAAGCAGCAGCCCCGCCACCTGCTGCCAGCCGCTGGAGAGCCGGTTCCGTCCCAGCAGGCGGAAGTCCAGCCAAAAGGCTCCCAGGTCCGCCAGCAGGAACACCGCCACATCCGCCCACAGCGCATGGGAGCCCCACACGCCGGTATAGGTATAGAACAGCACGGGGATCAGGGCGAGGCCCGTCAGCAGGCTCAGCGCCCGCACCGCCAGAAAGTTCGGGTAATTGCGGCCCATGACGCACACCTGGACCACCGAGAAGAGGAACACCGGGAAAAACAGCAGCTTCATGTGCTCCCAGACGGATTCATTGACGGCGGAGAAGGCCGCGGCCACGTCCCAGCCCCCGCTCCAAGCATAGGTAAAGTGCAGCAGCGCCCCCAGGGCCGCCGTCACTGTAAAGCCCGCCAGTTCCCACCAAAACAGCCGTTTCCGCATCATGCACCCCCCTGTCAGACAAACAGACCGCGGCCTTTGCCGCAGACCCATTTTATGCGCTTTTTCCAATGTTATGCGCCGCCCCGCCCTGCTTTTGGAAATTCAGGCCCTCCCCAAAACGGGGGGGATCTGCGAAGTGGAACAGACAGGAGGAATGGAAAACGACTATGGCACTGGAATCCCTCTCCAAGAAGTGGAAGCCCTAGTCCGTGTCCTGCTCCCGGAAACACAGAATTTTTTCGAGAGCGAGGAAGAACAAAGAGAGTTTGCCGAATGGAAAGCACAGCAACGGGTCAAAACAGCCGAACAGGGATAAATACAAGGCGGAAGCATAGGTATGCTCCCGCCTTGTGCTCTATGAAGTGTTTTATGAAATAGCAGTGGGCTGGTGCGAGAGAATATGCCAATTCTCTCCGTTTTTTTGAAGTACCAACATATCAGAAGTGTTGTTTTCACCAACAGGAGCCTCCCAGAGCGTAACGGTGTCGCCGTTTTTTTCTCCGTAGCAGGGGATGAAGTTGCCGGGTCCAAAGTCACTGGAGAACGTATAGAAACAGTCGGTTTCCGGGATATAAAACGCTTCTTTCAACCAATCGGTGTGCATCTCATCCACTGTGATTCCCGCGTACTTCGTCAGAATCTCATTGATATAGCTGCGGGGCAGCCGATGACAGGGTACCGGCATTTCATCGATTGTGACAAGATGGTTATCTTCGCCGCCTCGCCAGTCAAGTTTTTCCTGCACAGTGCGGAATTCATCTTCGTCTCCGGCTTCAAGAACACCTTGGTCGGGACAATAGTAAAGGAATTCCCGCGCGTCCATGTCCCGGGGGTCATCGTATTGGGAGGTGAAAAAGCAACTAATGGCCGTGGCGCTACCGACATAGCCACCCCATTCTTCATCATAGGTCGTTCTCTCAGGTGCAGTGTATTCCTCAAACCAATCCAGTTCATCTGCTGTGAGAGACGTCCCTACACGACCATTGTAAAGGTCTGCTGTGTGCGCCTCTTTATACCATTGTTCAAAGGCTTCAAAAACCATCCAACTTACCTGTTCGACAACGCGAGTTTGTCCACCTGCGATGTACGGCAGGGTGAACATTCCCTCGCCGAACTCTGTTTCCACATGGAGGGGGCGGGCATTATCATAGCCGCTCTGGTAGGCGGTGAGGGTAACACCGGGGACGGTAACCACACAGCGGTACTCGTCGCTTCCATCCCATTCAGCCGGGGCATGATATTCTTCCCATGTAAAACTCTGTAGCTTCTCAATATAACTTTCAGCACGGATTGCAAGGTCGGCGGCGCAGGTGTTAGCCGTTTCACCGTGATAGGTCAAAGTGGCTTCGGACAGGTCTAACGCAGTAAGGATTTCATTCAAATCAGACACACTCAATTCCACAAGTTCTGGAGTTTGTCCTGACGGCGCGTCAATCGGGTCAGTTATTAGCTTCGATGAAACCTGTTCGTTCGTATTGCTACATCCAGTCACAACAAGCAAAAGCAGAACTGCAACAGCGAGAGCAATACATTTTTTCATAGAACTGCCTCCTTATCATTTATTGGTGTGACTTTTCAATATTTAGACGAATTTTTTCGGTTTTGTTTCATAAGAATTATACAAGACAGCAAATAAAAAAGCAAGGACGGGAAAATCGTTCCCCGCCCTTGTTTCATCAAAGAATGTTATTAATAGAAATGATAAATCCGAACTACATTCTCTATTTGGAGAATGTAGTTCGGATTTATCATAAGATGGTCCGAGTGACAGGATTTGAACCTGCGGCCTCTTGACCCCCAGTCAAGCGCGATACCAAGCTTCGCCACACCCGGATATGCAGTTTTGAGGAAAGACTTTTTGAAGTCAGCTTGTATATATTAGCATGACATTTTGGAAAATGCAAGTCCCAAAATGAAATTTATTGAAATAATTTATAGGCCCCCGCGTCCGGGCGGCAGACGCCGTTCGGACGCGGGGGCGGCGGCTCCTACTTCGCCTCTTCCTTCTTTTTCAGGCTCCACCGCTTCACCGGCTTTTTCTTCTCGTTTTCCTCCTGGATGCCCTCCAGCACCAGGCGGAAATTGCTCATAAACAGGATGCGCATGAAATCCAGCAGCCCGTCCCGGGTCTCCTTGTCCAGGTCCTTCATGGCCTTGACCATGGCCCCCACCGCCTTGAAGCTGTCGGCCTTCAGGTCCGTCAGCGTCACCGCGCCGGAGGAGCTGAGCACCGTGAACAGGGCGTTCACGAACCGCTCCCGCCGCTCCACGGACATGCCGTGGACCCACTCCCGCAGGGCCAGGTCGCTGAGATGGGCCTGACGGCTCACCTGGCGCAGGGTGAGGAAGTGGTTCCCCATCACCTGCCAGGAAAAGCCGTCATGCTGGAGAAAGCCCAACTGGTCGCTGTCCACCACGGCATACTTCTCCTCATGCTCCAGCAGCATCCCCACCACGGAGGACTTGGGCACGATGGAGTAGACCCGGTCCTCGATGCGCTGGTGCTCCGGCAGGTCCAGGATATCGTCGTGAAAGCCCGGACCGTCGTTGGACCAGACGGCGGATATCCGCCGCTGGACGGCCGCCGGGCAGAACACCCCGGCGTACACGGCCAGGTTCCCCCCCTTGGAGTGGCCCCCCAGCCGCAGCTTTTTCCGGGGATACTGCCTGGCCACGCTCTTCACATACCGCACCGCCTTTTTCTGGGCGGGCACCTCCGGCATGCAGGCCAGGTCGAAATCCTCCTTCCAGCCGGCCAGGGTGTCGTCCGTTCCCCGGAAGGAGAGGTACAAAAGGCCGTCCCCCGTCTCGGCGGTCAGGGCGGCGAACTGCTCCCCCCGGCCCACGTCCAGAAAATCCACAAAGCAGCTCAGCCGCATATCCCGGAAGCGGACGGAATCCGCCATTTTGCGGAGCATGTCCGGGATCTGGTCCGGCACCAGCACGCCCATGTCGATCTTCTCCCCCGCCGGGAACTTGGCGAAAAATTCCTCCGCCGCCTGCCTCAGGGGCACGCCCGCCCCCTCGCCGGGAGCCGGGACGATGCCTCTGAAGTCCACAAAGGACAGCTCCGCCAGGATCAGGTTATCCACCTCGTTGAAGGGCGATCGGTCCAGCGACAGGTCGCCGCGCCAGTCCAGATAGTCCAGCAGATTCGCCATATGCCGTCCTCCCCATGCAAAGATACGGTTATTATATCCGCTTTTCGCATCCCATACAAGGGGCGGTGGACGGGCTTTACAGGGAATTCACAGCCTCTCCCCCGGCGCAGCGCGATCCGGCAGGTCTATCCGGGACGGGCCGTTCATACAATGCACCATCACGACCGAGAGGTGGACGACATGACGACACTGATGCAAAACGAGGTGCTGCTGGAGGGCACGGCCCTGGAAGCGCCGCAGCTTTCCCACGAAAACCACGGCACCCGTTTCTACCGCTTTTCCCTTCAGGTCCCCCGCCTGTCCGGGCAGGCGGACGTTCTGCCGGTGCTGCTGCCGGAGGCGCTGCTGCCCCCGCCGGCGGAGGGCCCGCTGCGGGTCCAGGGCCAGCTCCGCTCCTTCAACAACCGCACCGGCGTCGGCAGCCGCCTGGTGCTGACGGTCTACGCCCTGGACATCCAGCCGGGGCTTGGCAAGCCCTGCAACCAGATCAAGCTCTCCGGCGCGCTGTGCAAGCCGCCGGTGTTCCGCCGGACACCCCTGGGCCGCAGCATCTGCGATCTGATGCTGGCGGTCTCCCGCCGCTACGGCCGGGCGGACTACCTGCCGGTGATCGCCTGGGGACAGCTGGCGGTGCGGGCCGGCCGGCTCCAGGTGGGAGACGTTTTGTCCATGGAGGGGCGGGTCCAGAGCCGCATTTACCACAAGGTGACCGACAGCGGCACCGAGGAGCGAGTGGCCTATGAGGTCTCCATGATGCACCTTTTGGAGCTTGCCGAGACTCAGTCCGCCGAGTGAGCGATGCGCCGGGCGGACAGGGCGACGGCAAGGGCGGCGCAGGCCGCGCCCAGCGGCAGCCAGCCCTCCCGTCCCTTCATCGCCTCCAGCAGCGTGCCGTACGCCGCCTGCCCCACCGGCTGGGCGCACATGGAGAGCGTCAGCAGCAGCGCGACGACCTTGCCCACCAGGGCGGGGGGCGTCCGGGACTGGACAAAGGCCAGCAGCGTCACGGCGAATACGGTGGCGCAGGCCATGACGGCAAAGCCCGCGGCGGTGATGACGCCGTAGGAGACCGCCGCCGGCGCCGATAGCAGCAGGCAAAGGCCCATGGGGGCCAGCCCCAGGGCGCACAGCAGCAGCGGCGCCCAGGTGCGGCCCACCGTCATCCGGCGGCCCAGCAGGCCCGTCAGCGCCCCGCCGAACAATCCGCCCGCGGCCAGCAGCGCCTGATTCACGCCGTACCACGCGTCGCCAAGACCCAGGGTCTGCTTGATGAGCACCGGCAGGCCCACGATCATAAAGGCGCTCAGGAAGAGGTTGAAGGCGCAGACCAGGGCGATGTAGCGAAGCAGGACCGGCTTTTCCCGCCGGAGAAAGCCCACGCTCTCCCCCAGGTCCGCCCAGACCACCGCCAAAACGCCCCGCTCCATGGGCCGGGGGCTGTGGGGGATGCGGATAAACAGCTCCATCACCGCCGAGGCGAAAAAGCAGACGGCGGCCGCGGCCAGAACGGGCAGGATGCCGAAGGCCCCGTACACCACGCCGCCGATCACCGGCCCCAGCAGGCCCGACAGGGCTCCCACCTGGTTGATGACCGCGTTGCCGTCCACCAGCCGCTCCGGGGGGCACAGCAGGGGCAGGCTGGCCTGAACGGCGGGCTGGTACGCGCCGGAGACGCCGTAAAGCAGCATCAGCGCCCCCACCAGCAGCGGCGCCAGGGGCAGCCTGCCCAGAGCCAGCGCCAGGAGCACCGTCAGGGCGCAGGTGAAAAAGTCCAGGGCCACCATGATCCGCTGCTTGTTCACCCGGTCCGCCACCACGCCGCCTACCGGCGTGAGCACCACCATGGGCGCAAACGCCGCCGCGGAGCACAGGCCGAACAGCGTCCGGGACCCGGTGGCGTCCAGCAGGTACAGCGGCAGGGCAAACCGAAGGACGGCGTTTCCGAAGAGGGAGACGATCTGCCCGATCACCACCAGGATGAAATCCCTTGAAAAACGGTTTTTCATCTCACGCGTCCCTCCTCTCCCGGGTGGGGCGCCGAGGCGTCCAGCAGCGCCAGGGCCAGCAAAAACAGGCTCGCGGCCAGGTCCTCTGGGACAGGGTTCCGTGTTCCTTCCATGCGATCCTCCTTATCATACAGTTCGTTGGTATGTAAAATTATGAAACGAAGCTGCCCCATGGGGGCAGTTTTCTTCGCCGTTTGGAGGTCCGTCACAGCGCCTCCATGGCCTCCGCCGCGTTTGCCAATGACCCGCAGGCCAGAAGCGCCGCCGCCAGAAACAGCCCCGTGAAGGCCAGCAGCACTCCGGGGTCCGCCACCGCCACCAGAAGGTTGGAACACAGGCTGACCAGAAGAAGGGACGTCACCACGGCGGCGGCGGTGGACCGCTTCCAAAATCCCGCCCGGGCGGCCAAAAGCCCCACGGAGGCGGCCAACACGCTCATCGGCAGGGCGGAGGCCGCCAGCGCGCCCACATCCCCCGCCGTCAGCGCCTGGGGCAGAAGCCCCAGAGGGACCGCCGCCAGGGCGAAGGCGCAAAAGCAGCCCAGGGTGGCGGCCAGGCAGGCAACGGCCGTCACGCCGAAAACGAGGCCGCACTTCGCCCAAACCACCGCCCGGCGGGAGGTGGGATAGGACAGCAGCAGGACCGCCCGGCGGCCCCGGTATTCCCGGGCCACCAGCCTGTCTCCCAAAACGGCGGAGAACACGGAAAAGCACACCATGGACAGCACGGCGTTCATGCGGATCAGACCCGGCCAGGTCCCCACCAGCTCCAGGTCCGCCGGGTCCAGCGGCTCCCCCTGGCTTGCCGAAACGGCGGGGATCGCCCCCATGAGGGCGTATGCGGCCAAAAGGCCCAGGGCGATCCAGCAGGCGGCCCTCCAGTACGGGCGCAGGGACGTGCGGCGCAGCTCCAGCATCATCAACCGTCTCATTCCGCTTCTCCTTTCATGCAGGCGATCAGGTGGTCCTCCAGGTCCTCCGGGTGGGCAGACCGCAGCTCCGCCATGGACGCGTCCAGGGCCAGCCGTCCCCTGGACAGGACCAGCACCCGGTCCGCCGTCTGCTCCACCTCGCCCAGAAGGTGGCTGGACACCAGCAGCGTCATGCCCTCCCGGGCAAGATCCCGCAGCAGCGTCCGCATCTCCCGGATGGCGGCGGGGTCCAGGCCGCCCAGCGGCTCGTCCAGCAGCAGGACCCGGGGGCGGTGGACCAGCGCCCGGGCCACCGCCAGCCGCTGGCGCATCCCCAGGGAAAACCGGCCCACCGGCCGCTCTTTGGCGTCAAGCAGGCCCATCCGCGCCAAAGCGGCGGGAATGTCCCCCTCCGCGCCCATGTACCCCAGGTGCAGCTCCAGATTCTCCCTGGCGGAGAGATGGTCGTAAAACACCGGCGTCTCGATCAAAAGGCCCAGAACGCCCAAGACCTCCCGGCGGTCCTTCACGCTGTCGAAGCCGCAGACGGACGCCCATCCGGCGCTGGGCCGCAGCAGGCCGGACAGCAGCTTTAAAAGGGTGGTCTTTCCCACGCCGTTGACGCCCAGAACGCCGCACACCTGCCCCGCGGGCACGGAGAACGACAGTCCGGACAGGACCTCCCGCGCTCCGAATACCCGGGTGAGGTCCACCGCCTCCACCGCGGGATACGATTTGTTTTCCATAATATTTCCTTTCATACATTTGGTTGGTATGTAAATATGTAAAAAGGAAGCCGCCCCGACGGGCGGGTCCTTTTGTTGTTCAGATCCTGCCGAAGGACAGCTTGGCATAGTCCTCCCAGGCGGTCTTCAGCCCCTCGTCCAGCAGGTCCATCCCCATGCTCCGCAGGATCTGGTCGTAGCAGTCGATGCGACGGCGGGCCTTTTCCGGCGAGGCGGCGTAAATCATGGGGTTCAACCAGAGGTTGGACAGGATGAGCATCGCCTCCCCCAGCTCCTCGGGGTAATCCGTTTGGACGGACCCGTCCTCCACCGCCTCCCGCATGACGACGCCCACGAACCGGGGCACCACCTCTTCCACGATGTCCCGCAGGATGATGGCGAGAAAGCGGGTGTTGGACAGGAGGTTGGGGGCCACGGAGTACATCCGCGTCTGGTCGGGGTTGCGGAAGGAGTCCCGGAACATGGCCCGCAGCTTCTCCAGGCCGTTCAGGGACGGATCGTCCCGGATGGCGGACATCCGCCGCTCGGTCTCCTCCCCCATCCGGTCGGCCAGGGCCACCAAAATGTCCTCCTTGCCCTTGAAGTGGTGGTAGATGGCTCCCTTGGTCAATCCCCCCAGCTGGTCCGTGATGTCCTGAAGGGTGGTGTGCTCATAGCCCTTCTCCAAAAACAGCCGCATGGACACGGACAAGATCTTCTCCACCGTCTCCTCTGGATATTTGTTTCTGGCCATGGGACCCCCTCCTTCATATACATACGTTTAGTATGTATCTTACAATACCAGCCCCCGCTTGTCAAGGGAGTGTTTCCGAACTGTCATTTTTGTTATGGATTTGCTGTGGAATTTCCAAAGGGACGTGGTACAGTGGAAAAACAGCGATGAAAAAGGAGTTGGTCTTTATGAAACGGATGCTGTGCGCCGCGCTGGCGCTGGTGTTTTTCCTGTCCGCCTGCGGACAGGAACCCGCCCCCCAGGTCCCCGCAGGGCCTCAGGAGGGCCAATTTGTCTTTACCCGGGAAAACTTTCCCCGGCTCAACGGCTCCACCTCCACCGTGCCCCTTGGGCAGGCGGTGGCCAGCGTGCTGCTGGGCGAGAGCCGGGAGGAGGTCTCCGACCTGGTCCGCTTCTCCAAAACCACCCAGTCCTACCGGGAGCTGATGCGGGGCGGCGCGGACCTGCTCATCGCCGCGGAGCCGGCGGAGACCATCTGGCAGGAGAAGGCGCAGCAGGGCTTTGACTGGGAGATGGAGCCCTTCGCCGTGGACGGCCTGGTGTTCCTGGTGAACGCGGACAACCCGGTGGACAGCCTCACCGCCGAGCAGGTCCAAAAGATCTACACCGGCGAGATCACCAACTGGTCGGAGGTGGGCGGCGCGGATCTGGAGATCGTGCCCTTCCAGCGCAACGCCGAGGCGGGCAGCCAGACCGCCATGGTGAAGCTGGTGATGGACGGCCTGCCCCTGATGGACCCGCCTGCGGACTATGTCCGGGGCGAGATGGGGGACCTGATCCGGGCGGTGGCCTCCTATGACGGCTCCGCCGCCGCCATCGGCTACACGGTCTATTACTACGCCAACGACATGCAGATGGCGGACGGGCTGAAGATCCTCTCCATCGACGGCGTATCCCCCGGCGCGGACACCATCCGCAGCGGGGCCTATCCCTTCCTGAACAACTACTACGCCGTCATTCCCGCGGGTCTTCCCGAGGACGACCCCGCCCGGGTGCTGTTCGACTGGCTGCTGGGGGACGAGGGGCAGCGGCTGGCGGCCCACGAGGGCTACGTGTCCGTAAAGGCGGTGGCGGAATGAGACGGCTGCTGGCGGCCATGGCGGCGGTGCTGGCGCTGGCGGGCTGCGGCGCCCAGCCGGAGGATACGCCTTCCCCGGTCTACACGGACTGGTCCCATCTCACGCCATATGAACCGGAGGGACCCGCCGCGGCCCTGTATACCCGCTTTGAACCCTGCAGCGCCGGCGGCTCCCTCCTGCCCCGGGACGATTACGGGCCGCTTCTGCCCTACGTGGGCAAGATCGTGGATATGGACCATTACATCGCGGACACCCTGCCCCTGTTCGGCCTGGCCACCGCCGACGGGCGGGTGGTGACGGACCCGGTGTACGCCGACGTCTCCCTGGGGGACTTTCTG
>JAEXWS010000167.1 GCA_023406225.1 Bacillota bacterium
TGCGGAATCCCGAACCGGGGATGATACAGGCAGAACCGGTCGATGGCGTTGCAGATCTTCCTCAACGAAAAAACCCCCATTTTGCGGAAATGAAACGTATGTGGAACATTATACCCGGAACGGCGGAAAAAGTCATGTATAAATTTTGAACAGCGGAATTTCCGCGGATTTTCCGGGAAATCCGCCCGCAGCATCTTGACAATCCGCCAAAACCTGATAAGATAGTAGCACAATTTCATATCCCTTATCAAGAGTGGCGGAGGGAACGGCCCGATGAAGCCACGGCAACCTGACTGCGGGTCAAGGTGCCAAATCCGGCGGATACCGACAGATGAGGAGCAAGAAAAGACTTTCTTTTCGCGCGTTTCGTCGTCGAAACGCGCGTTTTTTTGCGGGTAGTTGAGCAGTAAGGGATATCAAAGAAAAGGAGCGTATTTTATGGCCAGACACTATTTATTCACCTCTGAATCCGTGACCGAGGGCCATCCCGACAAGGTCTGCGATCAGATCTCCGACGCGGTGCTGGACGCCATTTTGGCGGAGGACCCCCAGGGCCGGGTGGCCTGCGAGACCACGGCCTGCACGGGCCTCATCCACGTGATGGGCGAGATCACCACCAAATGCTATGTGGACATCGCCAAGGTGGCCCGGGAAGTGGTCCGGGACATCGGATACGACCGGGGCAAGTACGGCTTTGACTGCGACACCTGCGGCGTCATCACCTCCATCGACGAGCAGTCGGCGGACATCGCCCTGGGCGTGGACAAGTCCCTGGAGAACAAGGAGGGCACCGACGCGGAGCTGAGCCACGGCGCCGGCGACCAGGGCATGATGTTCGGCTACGCCTGCGACGAGACGGCGGAGCTGATGCCCCTGCCGCTGTCCCTGGCCCAGAAGCTGTGCCTGCGCATGGCGGAGGTCCGCAAGAGCGGCCTTTTGAAGTACATGCGGCCCGACGGCAAGAGCCAGGTCACCGTGGAGTATGACGAGCTGGACCGCCCCGTTCGGGTGGATACCGTGGTCATCTCCACCCAGCACGATCCCGACGTCTCCCTGGAGACCATCCGGGCCGACATGATCGAGCAGGTTGCCAAGGTGGTCATCCCTCCCGAGATGCTGGACGAGAACACGAAGTATTATGTCAACCCGACCGGCCGCTTTGTCAAGGGCGGTCCCGCGGCGGACGCGGGCCTTACGGGCCGGAAGATCATCGTGGATACATATGGCGGAAGCGCCCCCCACGGCGGCGGATGCTTCTCCGGCAAGGACCCGACGAAGGTGGACCGCTCCGCGGCCTACGCGGCCCGCTATGTGGCGAAGAACATCGTGGCCGCGGGCCTTGCCCGCCGCTGCCAGATCGAGCTGGCCTACGCCATCGGCGTGGCCCAGCCGGTGAGCGTCCTGGTGGATACCTTCGGCACCGGGACCGTGGGGGACGACAAGCTGGAAGCCGCCGTCCGCAAGGTCTTTGACCTGCGCCCCACCGCCATCATCCGCAGCCTGGACCTGCGCAAGCCCATCTACCGTAAGCTGGCCGCATACGGCCACATGGGCCGGGAGGACCTGGGCGTAGCCTGGGAAAAGACGGACCGGGTAGAGGCGCTGAAAGCCGCCGTGGCGGACTGAGCGGACAAAAAGCTCCCGCCTTCCGGGAACAGAAGACCGTAAAGCAAGGCCCCCTGATGCAGAAGAGACTGCATCAGGGGGCCTTGCCGCGTCCCGTATAAAAAGCTGAAGTTCTCCCTTGTCCCCACAGGGAAAGGGGCAAGGGGAAACCGCAGGTTTCCCCACTTCTTCCGCCGGAGGCGGAAGAAGGCCCCCGCAGGGGAAAGGGGCTAGGGGAAACCGCAGGTTTCCCCAGTTCTTCCGCCGGAGGCGGAAGAAGAAACTCCAATCATTTTCGGCAGGGCGTGTACCTGCCGAAAATCCCGCGGCCCGTTTGCCCCTGGGGCAAACGCACCAGTGACCGGCGTCACTGGTGGTGGGGGTTCTAAAGGGGGAGCCTGCTCCCCCTTTATTTCGTCCCGAAGATCCTGTCTCCCGCGTCGCCCAGGCCCGGCACGATGTAGCCCTGCTCGTTCAGATGGTCGTCCACCGCGCCGCAGTAGATGTCCACGTCCGGGTGCTTCTCCCGGATGCGGGCGATGCCCTCCGGGGCGGCTAGAAGGACCATGAGCTTGATGTTGGTGCAGCCGTACTCCTTCATGAAGCCGATGGCCGCGTCGGCGCTGCCGCCGGTGGCCAGCATGGGGTCCACGATCAGCACGTCCCGCTCCGCCACGTCCTTGGGCATCTTGCAGAAGTATTTCACCGGCTCCAGCGTCTTCTCGTCCCGGTACAGGCCGATGTGGCCCACACGGGCGGCGGGGACCATGCGCAAAACGCCGTCCACCAGGCCGAGGCCCGCCCGGAGGATGGGCACCACCGCGAACTTCTTGCCCTTCAGGGTGGGGGCGGTGGTGGTGCAGATGGGCGTCTCCACCTCTTTGGCGGTGAGCGGCAGATCCCGGGTGGCCTCGTAGGTGATCAGCATGCCGATCTCGGAGACGATCTCCCGGAAGTCCTTGACGCTGGTGTTTTTGTCCCGCAGGATGGTCAGCTTGTGGGCCACCAGGGGATGGTCCATGACGTGCACTTTCTCGCTCATTTCATCTGCTCCTTTTTCATTCGTTCATTTCTCTCCCGTTCCGCCTGGGACAGCCGCAGGTAGACGGGGCTCAGTTCCTGTGCCGGGCGCAGTCCGCCCGCTTTGGCGGCGTCCTCCGCCGCCAGCGCCACCGAGACGGCGTTTTGCAGAAGGAGGTGGGGGGGCGCCAGGCGGCAGGGGATGCTTTTTTCCGCCAGGTGCCGCAGGCAGAGCTCCGCGCCGTCGCCCACCAGAAGCTTGGGGGACGGGTCCTCCATAAGTTCGGCGGCCAGCGCCTCCAGGGCGATGGCCCGGTCCTCCGTCCGGCGGGTCAGGCGGCCGTTTTCCGCCTGGAACACCGCGTTGTAGATCTGGTTCCGCCGGGCGTCCATGGCGCAGACGACGGTCCCGTCCACATGGGCGATGTTCCGGGCCATGGCCTCCAGAGTGGAGACGCCCACCACCGGCTTGTCCAGCCCAAAGGCCAGACCCTTGGCCGCGGCCACGCCGATGCGGATGCCGGTGAAGGAGCCGGGCCCCCGGGCCACCGCCACCGCGTCCAGGTCCCCGGCGGCCAGCTCCGCGTTTTCCAGCAGGGCCTTCACCATGGGCATCAGGGTGCGGCTGTGGGTGAGGCCGGTGTTCTGATAGGCGGAGGCAAGGACCTTGCCGTTTTCCGTCACGGCGGCGGACACCGCCTTGGCCGAGGTCTCCAAAGCCAGGATCTTCAAAGGTCTGCGCCTCCTTCGATGGTAATGGTGCGCCAGGATTCATGGGACGAACACCGGGCGATGGTCACCAGGATGGCGTCCGGCGGCAGGGCCTCCGCCACCTGCTCGCTCCACTCCACGGCGCAGACCCCGTTCCGGTCCAGGTAGTCCTCCCAGCCGATGTCGAACAGGGCGTCGGCGTTTTCCAGCCGGTACATGTCGAAGTGGAAGAGGGGGAGGCGGCCTCCGCCGTACTCGTTGACGATGGTGAAGGTGGGACTGGTGACCCGGTCCGTGCAGCCCAGGCCCCGGGCCAGACCCCGGGTGAAGGCGGTTTTGCCCATGCCCAGCCCGCCCCGGTAGGCCACCACCGCGCCGGGAGAGAGCGCCGCGCCCAGGCGTTCGCCCAGGGCCTCCGTCTCGGCGGGACTTCGGGTGACGACTTCCAAAAAAACACCGCCCTTTCATCCGTTCAAAAAATTGCCTGAACCAGTATAGCACAATATGAACGGTCTGTAAAACCATTTTCGGGACGTTTACACAGATTCCGGTTTGTGGTATACTGCATCCGTTCAAGTATGCGCTTTTTGAAACGGAGAGTTTCCATGCTCAATCGACTGAAGTCCATCCTGGCGGATTTCTTCCAGCAGGCCGATCTGGTGCTGCTGGGGCTTTGCTGCGTCTCCACCCTGTACGGCATGGCCCTGATCTTCAGCGCCACCCAGTACATGGGGGGGTCCAAGGTGCTGCGCTACGTGGGCGTGCAGGGCGTGGCGCTGGCGCTGGGCGTGGGGATGTACATCTTTTTGTCCATGGTGGATTTGGAGATATTGATGAAGCGGTGGAAGTGGGTGCTGGGGTTCAACGTGGGCTTCATCCTGCTGCTTTTGACCCCCTTCGGCATGAGCGAGGGCGGCAACCGGGCCTGGCTGAAATTTCCCCTGATCCCCATGAACATCGGCCCGGCGGAGGTGGTGAAGATCACCTTCATATTGCTGCTGGCCAAGCAGCTCGCGTGGCTGCGGGAGGAGAAGCGGGACCTGCGGTCCTTCCGCTCCGCCGTGTTCGCGGCGGGGCACGCGCTGGCTTTGATGGGGCTTTACGTGGCGGTGTCCGGCGACATGGGCAACGCCCTGGTGTTCCTTTTCATCTTTGTGTGCATGGCCTTTGTGGCGGGCTTCGCCCTGCGGTGGTTCGCGCTGCTGCTGGCGGGGGGCGGCGCCGCGGTGGCGGCGGCGTGGGTGCTGGAGCTGATGCCCACGTATATGCGCAGCCGCTTCCTGGTCCTCTTCGACCACACCTACGACCGCCTGGGCGTGGGCTGGCACCAGAACCGGAGCCTGCTGACGCTGGGCTCGGGCGGGCTGTTCGGCCAGGGGTATCTGCACGGGACCCAGAGCCAGAGCCCGGACAACTGGTCCCTTCCCGGGCGGCACACGGACTTCATCTTCTCCGTCTGCGGGGAGGAGCTGGGCCTTGTGGGGTGTCTGGCCGTCATTTTGCTGCTGACGGCCATCATCCTGCGGGTGCTCCTGGTGGCGAAAAACGCCCAGACGCCCTTCCACTGCTATATCTGCGTGGGCATGGCGGCCATGCTGATCTTCCAGACCGTCATCAACATCGGCATGTGCCTGTTCGTGATGCCCACCATCGGCATCACCCTGCCTTTTTTCAGCTACGGCGGGTCCTCCATCGTCACGCTGTTCATGGCCATGGGCGTGGTGTCCGGCATCAAAAAGCGCTCTCCGGCCATGCGGCGGCCGGGCAGGCCCCTGCGCGGCGGGCTGTAAACGTCAAAAGCCGGAGATTTCAAACGAAGTCTCCGGCTTTTCTGCATATTTTTGACGGACGCGAAAACACTACTCCTGTACTATTTCATAACAGGAGGTCTGATCGACTTGAATATCCATTCTGTCAAACGCGTTTCCGTCCTGACTCTGACCGCCGCCCTGCTGCTGAACGTGAGCGCCTCGGCGCTGTTCGGCAAAAAGCAGGCGGCCCCGGAGGCCGAGGAGGGCGCTCCCATCGTCCGGGAGCTAGAGATCCGCACCTACCGCAGCATCCCCTACCAGGCCCAGTTCCTGGCCACAGACGCCGAGGGGGACGACATGACTTACGCCCTGGCCGACCAGCCCAAAAAGGGCACCGTGGTCATCGACGGCGCCAACTTCACCTATACCCCCGACGAGGGCGTTACCGGCTCCGACCACTTCACCTACACCGCCACGGACAGCGCCGGGCACGTGTCCCTGCCCGCCAAGGTGACGGTGAGCATCGAAAAGACCAGGTCCGGCGTCACCTACGCCGACACCGAGGGCAGCTCCGCCGCGGCCGCCGCCCAGCGCCTGGCGGAGGAGGGCGTTTTCACCGGCGCGCGCATCGGCGGGCAGTATTATTTCCAGCCGGAGGAGCCCGTGTCCCGGGGGGAGTTCCTGGCCATGGTGATGGAGACCTCCGGCAGGGACGTGAGCGCCGTCACCATGACGGGCTTTTGTGACGACGAGGCCATCCCCACCTGGGCCAAGGCCTACGCCGCCGCCGGCGTGAGCGAGGGCATCGTCCAGGGCAGCGCCACCGCCGACGGTCTGGCCTTCCGGAGCGGGGAGCCCATCACCTTCAACGAGGCCGCCACTGTTTTGAACCGGGTGCTGGACCTGGGCGACGTGGACCTTTCCACCTGGTACGCCGACCGGGAGGCCGTGCCCAGCTGGGCGGCCCAGGCCGTTGGCAACATGGAGTTTGCGAACGTGCTCTCCGCGGGCAGCTTCGGCAGCGCCTCCATGGCGGAGCCGGTGACCCGGGCGGACGCGGCCGAGATGCTCTGCGCCGCCAGGACGCTGCTGGACGGCGAACAGACCGGCATATTCGGCTGGCTGGGCTGATATGCAAAAAGTGAGGCCACCCGGCGAAAAGTGCCGGGTGGCCTTTTGGCAGTTGTTTTCAAAGGGGGTTTGTGCTAAACTGGAAAAGATTATAATAGCTTATATTGGCATCGGACGGCAGGACCCCGCGGGGGCGGGCGGCGTTTCGCCCGCGAAGGCCGCAGGGGGCCGGACCGGCCGATGTCCGCGGCGGGCCGCGGTATAAAAAACCATCTCCCCCGGGAGGGAAAAGGGGTCCCAATGAAGATCATTGTCTTGGCGGGCGGCGTGTCCACGGAGCGGGCCGTCTCGCTGGTAACGGGAACGGCGGTGTGCCGGGCCCTGCGGGAAAACGGGCACAGGGCCATTCTGGTGGACGTGTTTTTGGGCGTGGAGGAGCTGCCGTCCCGGCCCGAGGAGCTGTTTGACGCCGCCGGCGGCCTCTGCCCGGAATCCAGCATCGGCGCGGAGGCGCCGGACCTTGCGGCGGTGCGCGAAAGCAGGGGCGACCGGAGCGAGCGGCTGTTCGGGCCCAACGTGCTGGAGCTGTGCGGCTTGGCGGACATCGTGTTCGTGGGCCTGCACGGCCAGGACGGCGAGGACGGGCGCATCCAGGCGGCCTTCGACCTGCTGGGCATCCGGTACACCGGGTCCGGCTACCTCTCCTCCGGCATGGCGATGGATAAGATCGTCACGAAGCGGATGATGGACGCCATCGGCATCCGCACGCCGGGATGGCGGTATGTGACCTATGGGCCGGAGGACGTGGACCGCCTCAAGGCGGAGCTGCCCGTGCCCTGCGCGGTCAAGACCCCCGGCGGGGGGTCCTCCCTGGGGGTGTTCCTCCCGGAGGACCGGACGGCCCTGGGGGAGGCGCTGGTCCGGGCGCTGGATTACGGCAGCACCGTTTTGGTGGAGGAGCGGATCGTGGGAAGGGATCTGGCCGTGGCGGTGCTGGGGGAGCGGTATCTTCCGGCGGTGGAGATCGTCTCCGCAAGCGGCAGCTTCGACTATGTGGCGAAATACCAGGAGGGGGCGGCCCGGGAGACCTCTCCGGCGGAGATCACCCCCGCCCAGATGCGGGAGGCGGGAGAGACGGCCCTGAAGCTCCACCGGGCGCTGGGCCTTGCGGTGTATTCCAGGACCGATCTCATCCTGGACGGCGCCGGGCGGATGTGGTGCCTGGAGATAAACTCCCTTCCGGGGCTGACCCCCGGGAGCCTGATGCCCAAGGAGGCCGTGGCGGCCGGGATGACGTACAACCAGCTTTGCGAGGAGATCGTGCAGCAATCTTACCGTTTGAAGAGGAGAACATGATATGCAGGCTATGACGATCCAGGAACTTGCCGCCGCGGCGGGCGGCGTTTGGCTCAATCCCCGGGAGGGCGCGGACACGGTGCGCGACGTGTGCACCGACAGCCGGAACCTGACCCCCGGATGCCTCTTCGTGCCCTGGAAGGGCGAGAACTTCGACGGGCACGACTTCATCGGCGCGGCGCTGGACGCGGGGGCGGCCGGATGCCTGTGCGCCCGGACGCCGGCGGACCTGCGGCCGGAGAAATTTTACATCCAGGTGGCGGATACCCGTCTGGCCCTGAAGGCCCTGGCCTCCGCCTACAGGGACCGCTTCCAGATCCCCTTCATCCAGATCACCGGCAGCGTGGGCAAGACCACCACCAAGGAGATGATCGCCTGCGTGCTCTCCGCCAGGTACAACGTGCTGAAAACGCCGGAGAACTACAACAACGACATCGGCACCCCCCTGACGCTGCTGCAGCTGACGCCGGAGCATGAGGCCGCCGTGATCGAAACGGGGATGAACCACTTCGGGGAGATCCGCTATCTGGGGGAGATCGTGCGGCCGGACGTGGCGGTGATCTCCAACGTGGGGGACGCCCACATCGAGTTTTTGGGCAGTCGGGAGGGCATCCTGGCGGCCAAGAGCGAGATCTTCGACTATCTGAAAAAGGACGGTTTGGCGGTCCTCAACGGGGACGACGCCATGCTGAACACCCTGGACCTGCCCTTTGAGACGCTGCGCTGCGGCAAGGACGAGCACTGCGGCGTCCGTGTGGCGGCGGTCCGGGACCACGGCCTGGGCGGCGTGGAGTGCCGGGTGGAGACGGCCCGGGACGCCTATGAGCTGACCATCCACGCCCCGGGAGAGCATATGGTGTACTCCGCGTCCATGGCGGTGGCCGTGGCGGAGCGTCTGGGCCTGAGCCATGAGGAGATCGTTCGGGGCGTGGGGGATTTCCAGGGCGTGTCCGGCCGGATGCGGGTGGTGAAGCTCCCCGGCGGGCGGGTCGTTTTGGACGACTGCTACAACGCGAATCCCCAGTCCGTGTCCGCCGGACTGGAGGTCCTGGCCAAGAGCGACGGCGAGCGGAAGCTGGCCGTGCTGGGCGACATGGGGGAGCTGGGGGAGCTGACCGAGCAGGCCCACTACAACATCGGCGCCCTGACGGCCATGCTGGGCATCGACCAGGTGATCGCCATCGGCAAAAAGGCGGAGAAGATCGCCCAGGGCGTCCGGGACAACGGGGGAAACGTGCTGTATTTCCCCGACAAGCCCGCCGCCCAGCCGGAGCTTTTGCGGCAGTTCGGGCCAGGGACGGTGGCGCTGGTGAAGGCGTCCCACTTCTCCATGCATTTTGAGGTCCTGGTGAAATTTCTGGAGGAACAGGAGTATACGGAGTAGACCATGATAGAGATACAGGTCGCGGGACTGGTCAAGTCCTTCGAGGTGGGGAAAAACGTCCTGGACGGCCTCTCCTTTCAAATCGACCAGGGCGAGCGGGTGGGGCTGCTGGGCCGGAACGGCGCGGGCAAGACCACGTTATTCAAAATACTGACCGGTGAGCTGGACCACGACGAGGGGACCGTGCAGGTGGGCCAGGGCCGCCGGGTGGGGCTGATCTCCCAGATCCCCGTCTATCCGGCGGGCTTCACCGTGGAGGACGTGCTGCAAACCGCCTTTGCCCGGCTCCAGTCCCTGGCGGAGGAGATGGAGGCCCTGGCCGCCCGGATGGCGGCGGGGGAGGGCGATCCCGCCATTTTGCGGCGGTACGGCGCCTTGAGCGAGCGGTTCGAGGTATTCGGCGGCTACGATACCGGCGTGGCGGTGAACAAGGTGGCGAACGGCCTCTCCATTTCCCAGGAAATGCGGGGGCAGCTTTTCGACAGCCTCTCCGGCGGGGAAAAGACCCGGGTGAACCTGGGCCGCCTCATCCTGGAGGACACGGACATCCTGCTGCTGGACGAGCCCACGAACCACCTGGACCTCCACGCCACCGAGTGGCTGGAGGAGTATATCCGCTCCTTCCGCGGGACCGTGGTGGCCATCTCCCACGACCGGTATTTCCTGGACCGGGTGGTGACCCGGGTCATCGAGATCGCGGAGGGCAAGGCGGAGTTTTACAGCGGGAATTACAGCTTCTACGCCGTGGAGAAGGAGCGCCGCTACCAGGAGCGGATGAAGCAGTTTGAAAAAGAGCAGGCCAAGATCGAGCAGCTTGAAAGATCGGCGGAGCAGCTTCGGATGTGGGCCTTTCAGGGGATGGACAAGACCTACCGCCGGGCCATCTCCATGGAGCGGCGCATCCAGCGGATGCGCACCACGGAAAAACCCGTCAAAGCCAGGAAGATCGACGCCCGCTTCTCCGCCGCCGAGTTCCACGGGGACGAGGTGCTGGCGCTTCGAAACCTGGCGAAGTCCTATGGGGACAAGCAGCTTTTCCAGGGCATCAGCCTGAAGATCGAGGGGGGCGAGCGCATCGCCCTCATCGGGGACAACGGCACGGGAAAATCCACCCTCATCAAAATGATCATGGAGGAGCTGTACCCCGACGAGGGGCGCATCCGCATCGGACCCCAGGTGAAGGCGGCCTACCTGCCTCAAATCATCCGGTTCGACCATCCCGAGTGGAACCTGGTGGAGAACATGATGGCCGCCAAGCGCGGCCTCTCCGCCCAGTCGGCCAGGAACCGTCTGGCGGCCTATGAGTTCCGGGGGGAGGACGTGTTCAAGCCCGTGTCCGTCCTCTCCGGCGGAGAGCAGAGCCGCCTGCGGCTTTGCATGCTGATGGATGACGAGATCAACCTTTTGTTCCTGGACGAGCCCACCAACCATCTGGATATCGCCTCCCGGGAGTGGATCGAGGAGGCGGTGGAGGCCTATGACGGGACGCTGCTCTTCGTCAGCCACGACCGCTACTTTATCAACCGCTTCGCCACCCGCATCTGGGAGCTTTCGGATGGCACCATCACCGATTATCCCATGGGCTTTGCCCAGTACCGGCAGGTGAAGGCCCAGGAGGAGCCGCGGCAGGAGCCGGAAAAGACTGTAAAGGAACCTTCCGTTACAGAGCGGAACCGAAACGGCAACCGGGCCCAGCAGGCGGCCCGGAAGCAGCTCACCATCTGCGAGCGGGACATCGCCAGGGCCGAGGAGCGTCTGGCGGCGCTGGACGGGGAGATGGAGGCGGCGGCCTGCGACTATGAAAAGCTCAGCGGGCTGATGGAGGAAAAGGCCGCGGCCCAGGAGAAGCTGGACGCATTGTACGAGCGCTGGGAAAAGCTCAGCGAGGAAGCGGGTACATGAGAAAGAGAGAGATCGTCCTGGCGGCCGGGGCGCTTTTGCTGCTGGGAGTGAGCGCGCTGTGCCTGACGGCGCTGCCCGGGGTCCGGTTTTCCGGATACCTGTCGGCGGCGCTGGCGGGGCTGTGCGTGCTCGCGGCGGCGCTGGGCCGCTGGGCGGAGCGTTCCAGGACCGGCAGGGTCTGTCAACGGATATTCCTTGCCACCATGGCGGCGGGACTGGTCTTGTTTCTGGCGGTGGAGGGACTGCTGCTCTCCCACGGGGAGCGGGACAACAGCGCCCTGCCCGTGGACGCGGTGATCGTGCTGGGGGCGGGGGTGAACGGGGAGACGCCGTCCCTCATCCTCCAGCGCCGCATCGACGCGGCGGCGGACTATCTGAAACTGCACCCGGACGTGCCGGTGGTGCTCTCCGGTGGGCAGGGGCCCGGCGAGGACATCACCGAGGCGGAGGCCATGCGCCGGGGGCTTGCGGCCCGGGGCGTGGACGAAAGCCGCCTTTTGAAGGAGGAGCGCTCCACCTCCACGGCGGAGAATTTCGCCTTTTCCAAGGCGCTTTTGGAGGCGCAGGGCTTTGAGACGGAGGGCGCGGCGATCGCCGTGGTGACCAGTGATTTCCACTGCTTCCGGGCCCATCTGCTGGCCGGACGGGCGGGGCTTTCCACCGTGGACGTGCCGGCGGAGGTCCCGTGGCGGATGCTGGCCGTCAACTATTACGTGCGGGAGTTCTTCGCGCTGGGCAAGACCGTGCTGTTCGATTCATTTTGAGGAATGCCGAGGTAGTTATGAGCGACATCTTATGTATGTATTATTCCCGAACGGGCAATACCAAGAAGGCGATGCTGGAGATCGCGGAGGCGCTGGGCGCGGAGACGGTGGAGCTGCGGGACGCCGCCGAGCGGGGCGGCTTTGGGGGCTGGCTGCGCTGCGGGCTGGACGCCATGCGCAAAACCACCCGCCCCCTGTCCCGCTTTGAGACGGAACGGCCCCTGGGCGATTACCGGCTGGTGATTTTGGGCACCCCCGTCTGGGCGGGGCGGTGCAGCTCCGTGATGCGGGCGTTTTTGAAGGCATACGGAAACGAGCTGCGGGAAGTGGCGTATGTGGCCACCCGCAGCAGCGAGGGCAGGTTCGAGGAGGTCTACGACCAGATGGACCTGTATGTGCCGGAGCGCCGCAAGGCCGCCGTGTCCCTGCGGTGCAACTCCGTGGGCTACCACTTCTGGCAGGAGGAGTTCCTCCGGCAGGTCCGGGAGCTGCTGGCCGAAAAACAGTAGCTCCGTTTCTGAATATTCAGGAAAGGAGCGGCTGTATGCTGGAAAAAGTGAAAGAGATCGCCCTCCGGTATGAGGACCTGCAGGCCCAGCTGGCGGACCCGTCCGTTTACGGGGACGCGGAGCGGCTCCGGCGGGTGAGCCGGGAGGGGAAAGAGCTGGAGGCGGTGGCGGCGGCCTACCGGGCCTATGAACAGGCGGCGGCGGACCATGCGGCGGCGGAGGCGCTTTTGAGCGACCCGGAGCTGCGGGACATGGCCCGGGAGGAAATGGACGCCGCCGGGGCGGAGATGGCGCGGCTGGAGGGCGAGATGAAGCTGCTTTTGCTGCCCAGGGACCCCAACGACGGGCGCAGCGTGGTCATGGAGCTGCGCGGCGGCGTGGGCGGCGAGGAGGGCGCGCTGTTCGCCGCGTCCCTTCTGCGGATGTACACCATGTACGCCCAGAGCCGGGGCTGGCGGACGGAGATCGTGGACATGAACGGGACGGAGCTTGGCGGCGTGAAGGAGTGCAGCGTCCTCATCGAGGGCGAGGGGGCCTTCTCCCGTCTGAAATTTGAAAGCGGCGTTCACCGGGTCCAGCGGGTGCCGGAAACGGAGTCCGGCGGGCGCATCCACACCAGCGCCGCCACGGTGGCGGTGCTGCCCGAGGCGGAGGAGGTGGAGTGCGCCATCGACCCCAGGGAGCTGCAGATCGACACCTACCGGGCCTCCGGCGCGGGGGGCCAGCACGTGAACAAGACCGAGTCCGCCATCCGCATCACCCATTTGCCCACGGGGCTTGTGGTGGAGTGCCAGGACGAGCGGAGCCAGTATAAGAACAAGGACAAGGCCATGAAGGTGCTGCGGTCCCGGCTCTATGAGATGGAGCGGGAGAAGCAGGCCGCCGCCGCCGCGGAGACCCGGCGCAGCCAGGTGGGCAGCGGCGACCGCTCGGAGCGCATCCGGACCTACAACTTCCCCCAGGGCCGGGTGACGGACCACCGCATCGGCCTGACGCTCTACAAGCTGGACGCCGTGATGGACGGCGGCCTGGACGAGCTGATCGACGCGCTGGTGACGGCGGACCAGGCGGAGAGGCTGAAAAACGGCGGGGAGGAGCCATGAGGGGACGGGGGATCGCGGACCGGGCAATATGGAACACGGTGGGAAAGAACGGCGGCTGGCCGCCCAATGAAGAGATATAGAGGCGAAACGTATGCAGACATTGTATTTTGACCTGCGGGACACCAAGGGACAGATCAAGGAGATCGAGGACAAGATCTCCGCGGCGGCGAAGATCCTCCGGGAGGGCGGGCTTCTGGGCATCCCCACGGAGACGGTGTACGGCCTGGCCGCCAACGGCCTGGACCCGGCGGCGGTGGCCCGCATCTTTGAGGCCAAGGGCCGGCCCCAGGACAATCCCCTTATTTTGACCATTCCCGGCCAGCAGTGGCTGCCCCGGTACTGCCGTGACATCCCGCCCCTGGCCTACGTGCTGGCCCGGAAGTTCTGGCCCGGGCCGCTGACGCTCATTTTGAAGTGCCGGACGGACGTGGTGCCCGAGGTCATCACCGCCGGACTGGACACTGTGGCCATGCGCTGCCCGGACCATCCGGTGACCCTCTCCATCATCCGGGAGGCGGGCGTCCCCGTGGCGGCCCCCAGCGCCAACACCTCCGGCCGCCCAAGCTGCACCACCGCCCTGGACGTGCTGGAGGACATGGACGGCAAGATCGAGGGCGTGGTGGACGGAGGAAGCTGCACAGTGGGCGTGGAGTCCACCATCCTGGACCTGACCTGCCAGCCGCCCCGGCTGCTGCGGCCCGGCGGACTGCCCATGGAGGAGATCGAGCGGCTCATCGGGCCCATCGAGGTGGATCAGGCCGTCACCCGGCCCCTGGGGGAGGGCGAGCAGCCCAAGGCCCCCGGCATGAAGTACCGCCATTACGCGCCCAAGGCCCCGGTGACGGTGGTCACCGGCGCGCCGGAGGACTCCGCCCGGGAGATCGCCCGGCGGGCGGGCCCCGAAAGCGGCGTGATCTGCTTTGACGAATACGCCCACCTCTTCGCCGGGCGGGAGGTCCACACCCTGGGCCCCGCCGACGACAAGGCGGCCCAGGCCCAGCGGGTGTTCGACGCGCTCAGGACCTTTGACGCAAGCGCCGTGACGGAGATCTTCGCCCAGTGCCCGGACAACCGGGGACTGGGGCTGGCCGTGGGGAACCGGCTGAAAAAGGCCGCCGGGTTCCACGTGGTGAAGGCGGGCGGCGAGCGGGTGGTGCTGGGCGTCACCGGCGGCACCGGCGCGGGCAAGACCAGCGCCCTCCGGGCCATCCAGGCCCTGGGCGGCACCGTCATCGATTGCGACGCGGTGTACCACGGCCTGCTGGAGCGGGACGAGGGGCTGCGAGGGGCCATCGGCGAGGCGTTCCCCGGCGCGTTCCGGCCCGACGGCCGGCTGGACCGGAAGAAGCTGGGCCGGGAGGTGTTCACCCGGAAGGACCGGCTGGAAAAGCTCAACGGCATCGTGTACGGCGCGATGGAGCCGGAGCTGCGGCGGCTGCTGTCCGGCAGCGGGCGGCTTTTCGCCATCGACGCCATCAACCTGGTGGAGAGCGGGCTGGACCGGCTCTGCGACCGGACGGTGGCCGTCACCTCCCCGGCGGAGCTGCGGGTCCGGCGCATCATGGCCCGGGACGGCATCTCGGAGGAATACGCCCGGCTGCGCATCTCCGCCCAGAAGCCCGACGAGTTTTACCGGAGCAAGTGCAGCGTCACGCTGAACAACGGCGCGGAGAGCGCGGCGGCCTTCGAGGCCCAGGCCCGGGACTTTTTCGCCCGGCTGATCGAGGAGGTCCGGCAGGAAAAGCAGCACGCGGAATGAGTCCAAACTGAGACTGCGGCGGAGCGCCGCGCAAGGAGGAAACAAGCAATGTCTGACGAGATCAAGGATTTGAAGAAACAGCTCCTCTCCGACCGGAAGAACGGCTATGACAGGACGGACGCGGCCCGGGAGGCCGCCATGGAGCAGTATTGCAGAGAATACCTGGCCTTTCTGGACGCGGGCAAGACCGAGCGCCTCTGCGCCGCGGAGACGGTCCGCCTGGCCCGGGAGCAGGGCTACCGCCCCTATGTCCGGGGCATGGAAGTGAAAAGCGGGGACAAGGTGTACGTCTGCAACCGGGACAAGGCGGTGATGCTGGCCCATATCGGGCGGGAGCCGCTGTCCGCGGGCGCGCAGATCGCCGCCGCCCACATCGATTCCCCCCGGCTGGACCTGAAGCCCAATCCCCTGTATGAGGACGGGGAGCTGGCCTATTTCAAGACCCATTACTACGGCGGCATCCGAAAGTACCAGTGGACCGCCCTTCCCCTGGAGCTCCACGGCGTCATGGCGCTGAAGGACGGGACCTGCGTGCGCGTGCGCATCGGCGCCGATCCCGGCGAGCCCAGGCTGGTCATCACGGACCTGCTGCCCCACCTGGGGGCCGAGCAGAACAAAAAGCCCCTGGCGGAGGCCGTTCCCGGCGAGACGCTGAACCTGCTTCTGGGCAGCCGCCCCATCGGGGATGCGGAGGACGCCGGCCGGGTGAAGCTGGCGGTGATGAAGCTGCTCCACGACAAGTACGGCGTCACGGAGGACGACTTCACCTCCGCCGAGCTGGAGGCCGTTCCGGCGGTGAACGCCTGCGAGGTGGGGCTGGACCGCTCCATGCTGGGCGCTTACGGCCACGACGACCGGGTGTGCGCCTACGCGGCGTTGCGGGCCCTTCTGGACCTGGAGGCGGCCCCCGCCAAAACGGCGGTGTGCGTCCTGGCGGATAAGGAGGAGATCGGCTCCGACGGCGTGACGGGCATGCAGTCCGCCGCCTTCGACACGTTTATGGAGGACCTGTGCGCCGCCCAGGACGTGCCGGTGCGGGCGTGCTTCGAGAAGTCCTTCTGCCTCAGCGCCGACGTGACGGCGGCCTTCGACCCCAATTTCGCGGACGTGTATGAGAAGCGGAACGCGGCGTATCTGAACTACGGCGTGGGCCTTTGCAAGTACACCGGGGCCCGGGGCAAGTCCGGGGCCTCCGACGCCAGCGCGGAGACCGTGGCGTACGTCCGGCGGCTGTTCGACGGCGCGGGCGTGATCTGGCAGATCGCGGAGCTGGGCAAGGTGGACGCGGGCGGCGGCGGCACGGTGGCCATGTATATGGCAAACCGCAACATCGCCACGCTGGACGCGGGCGTTCCGGTGCTGAGCATGCACGCGCCCTTTGAGGTCGTTGCAAAGCTGGACTGCTATGAGACGTACCGGGGCATGAAGGCTGTGTACCAGGCGGAGTGAGAGAGAGGACCGGCCCCCGTGGCCGGTCCTTTTGAGATCGCACGGTCCGATCTTCAAGGCGGAAAGCGCGTGCGGGCGGAAGCGGCGGCATCCGCCGGAGGCGGCGGAGAGCAAATGACGGGAGGAACGGACAGATGGACCTGATGGAGGCGATCCGGGCGCGGCACAGCGTCCGCTCCTACCGGCGCGGGGCGCTGCCGGAGGAGATCAAACGGGAGCTTTGTGAAACGATCGGCGCGTGCA
This sequence comes from Bacillota bacterium, assembly GCA_023406225.1. GTDB lineage: Bacteria > Bacillota > Clostridia > Oscillospirales > Oscillospiraceae > Oscillibacter. The sequence goes on from JAEXWS010000167.1 coordinate 16,628, forward strand.
ACGCCGAGAGCGGACTGCACATGCAGCTGATCACCGGGGAATCGGAGGCTTTTGCCGGCGGCATGGCCCATTACGGCAGGTTTTCCGGCGTGGAAAACTACATCGCGGTGGTGGGCGGACGGGGCACGGACGAGCTTTGCGGATATTACGGGGAGCAGGTGGTGCTGCTGGCCCAGCGGCTGGGACTGAACACCTGCTGGGTGGCCCAGACGTTCCGCAGGGGCAAGGCGGCCTACACGGCCGGAGCGGGGGAGAGACTGCGGCTGGTCATCGCCCTGGGCTACGGCGTTACCCAGGGCGTTCCCCACAAGTCGAAGCCGGAGGCGGCGGTCAGCCGCGCCGGGGACGGCGCGCCGGACTGGTTCCGCCGGGGCGTGGAGGCCGCGCTTTTGGCGCCTACCGCGGTGAACCAGCAGAAGTTCACCCTGTCCCTGGAGGAGGGCGGCGTGTCCGCCAGGGCGGGGGTCGGTTTTTACAGCAGGGTCGACCTAGGGATCGTGAAATACCATTTTGAGATCGGCGCGGGGAAGGAGAACTTCCGCTGGGTATGAGAAAGAGCCGCCCCAAAAACGGGGCGGCCCGGAGCGGTTCCAAATAAGATGCAGAGGGGCCGAAGCCTCCCGGTCAGCAGGCGCAGTTCATTTTCGTGATGCGGCTGGCGGTGATCTGCGGCGGGAGACTGGCGGTCATCGCGCCGCTGTAGACGATGCAGACGTGGTCCCCGCAGCGGAAGCAGCAGGCCCGATCCGTGTGGACATGGACCGTCTGTCCCGTCCCGCAGTCGCAGACCAGCAGATAGCACCGGCACACCTGGATGACGATGGCTTCCATCGTCACGGATTCCTGACATTCCATAAAGTCGCCCCCTTTCACTGGGAACATGCCATTCTATGCAGGCGCGGACAAAAACGCCACCCGCGGGGAAAACGGGGGCCGCTTTTCCCGGCGCTCCGCCATCCAAAACGTCCGGCCGGACCCTCCGCCCGAAAGCGCGCCCGCCCAAAGAAAATTTGGAAGGGACGGGCCGGACCCGCGTTTTTCGCATGTTCTCCGGTCCCGCCGGGAAAACTGGCGGGGGAGGTGAATGGAATGGAACGGTTTTTGTGCCTGACGGACCTGCTGGATCAGGACCTTTCGGCCTATGAGTATTTTCAGACCCTGTCCCCGGAGACGCAGCGGTTGCTGCGGCAGGACGACGGCGGCCTTACCACGTTTGACGAGCTCCAGGCCCGGGCGGACAGCATCCGGGCGGCGGGAGCGCCGGAATAAGCGGCGAAAAGCCGCGTTTTCGGACCGAAAAGGGAGGCATGGCATGGAAGATGAGATGGGAAAGCGGATCGAAGCGGCCCGAAGGCGGGCGGGCTTGACCCGGGGGGACCTGGCGCGGCGGCTGTCCGTCAGCCGCCGGACGCTCCTGCGGTGGGAGACGGACCTGGGCCGTCCCGGCCCGGAAGAGCTGTCGCGGCTGGCCGGGATTTTGGAAACGGACCCGTCCGCCCTGACGGGAAGAGCGGAGGAAGCGGCGGGACGGCCCATCGACCCGCCCGCCGTCCGCCGGGCGAAGCTGCTGTTTCCGTGGTTTTTGATCCCGGGCGCGGTCCTGGTGTG
>JAEXWS010000015.1 GCA_023406225.1 Bacillota bacterium
GGCATAGACCAGGGTGGTGCTGAGGGGATCGGCGAAATATTGCAGGCCCTGGAAGCCGAAATAGACCAGGACACCCAATGTGACCGCTGCCAGCAGCAGCTTGGTTCCAAGAGAGCTGTTTTTCATGGGATACCTCGTTATGTATTTCCCGTCCGGCGCCCCACCGGGCGGGGAAGGCTGCGTCTGCCCGCCGCCGGCAGGCGAAGACCCGCAAGGCAGCTCATTCCTCCCGCAAGTCCACCGGGCGCAGGGGGGCGATGGTGGAGATGGCGTGCTTATAGATGACCTGCTGCTTGCCGTCGCTGTCCAGGACCACCACGAAGGCGTCAAATCCGGTGATGGTCCCCCGCATCTGGAAGCCGTTCATCAAAAACATGGTGACGGGCAGCTTGTCCTGCCGGGCCCGGAGAAGAAAAAGGTCTTGTAAATTCACTTTGCTCTGCATGTTTCGTCCGCTCCTTTTTATCTGTTGGGTCGGACGTTTTTTCCAGTTTTTTCCGTCCGCCTACGGATAGGATACGCCAGAGGCGGCCAGGATTTCCGTCGAAATTTGCAAAGCACGGGAAAAATCGCGCTCTTTTTCCCAGATGATCCAGTGAATGGCCGGATTCCGCCGGAGCCAGGTGAGCTGGCGCTTGGCGTACTGCCGGGAGCGGAGCTTGATCTCCTCCAGGGCGGCGGCCTCGGTGGACGCGCCGTCCAGCACGGACAAAAACTCCTTGTAGCCGATGGCCTGGAGGGCGGTGGCGTCCCGGGGCAGGCCCCGCGCCAAAAGCGCCCGGACCTCCTCCGCCAGCCCCGCTTCCGCCATGGCGTCCACCCGGCGGTCGATCAGGGCCTTCATGTCCGCCCGGTCCGCGAAGCGGAGGCCGATCCACACCGCGTCGTACCGGGGCGGAAGGGCTTTCGTCTCCTCATTGTGGGCGGTGATGGTCTTTCCCGTCTCCTTCCAGACCTCCAGGGCCCGGAGGATGCGCTTTTCATCCGCCGGGTGCAGCCGGGCGGCGGCCTCCGGGTCCGCCCGCCGCAGCTCCTCCAGCAGAGGGCCGACGCCCTCCCGCTCCAGCCGGCGCTGGAGGTCCCGGCGGACGTCCCCGCCCGCCTGGCCGGGGGCGAAGCCGTGGCCCCGGACCACCGCGTCCAGCCACAGGCCCGTGCCCCCCACCAGGATGGGCAGCTTTCCCCGGGCCAGGACGTCCTCCACGCAGGCCGTGGCGGCCCGGGCGTACCGGGCGGCGGACCACCGCTCCGCCGGGTCCGCCACGGCGATCATATGGTGGGGCACGCCGTCCATCTCCCCGGGGGTGGGGGCGGCGGTGCCCACTGTCATGCCCCGGTAGATCTGCATGGAGTCGGCGGAGACCACCTCCCCGCCGTACCGTTTCGCCAGCAGCACGCCCAGGGTCGTTTTTCCGCAGGCCGTCGGGCCCACGACGCAGACGATCTTCGGAGCCATGGACATCCTCCCGCGGTCAAAAGTCCGCGGCCAGCCTCGCGGCCAGGGCGCAGGCGGCCTCCATCAGCTCCGGGGCCTTGGCGGGGTCCAGGTCCAGGCCCCCGGCGAACACGTAGTCAAAGGCCGGAACGCCGAACATGGCGCACAACTGCCGCCAGTACATGACGCCCAGGCTGTCCTCCCGCTCCGCGTCGCCGCCGGAGGTCAGAAACGCCAGGCGCCCGGCCTTGCAGTCCCCGTGGCAGCCCACGTCGTCATAGTGGTAGGTCAGGCCGTTGGCGGAGATATGCTCAATGTAGATCCGCAGGGCCGCCGGGAACTGGAGGTCCCAGAAGGGCGCGCCCACCACCACCCGGTCCGCGTCCCGGAACTGGCGGGCCAGGGCGTATACCGGCGCGTCGAACCGCCCCGCCGCCCGGAGCGCGTCCCGCTCGTCCAGCATGGCCCGGTCAAAGGGCCTCAGCTCCAGCGCCGTCAGGTCCACCGTCTCGATCCGCGCATCGGGATGGGCGGCGCGGAACGCGTCCAAAAACGCGGCGCACAGCGCCCGGGTGCGGGAGTCCTCCCCCCGCTGGCTGATGCAGCAATCCACAAACAAAAGCCTCATGGTATTCCTCCTTATGTTTCCCCGGCCCCCGCGTACGGGGGCCGGGGCGGCGCAAGGGGGAGCAGGCGCTCCCCCGGCTTACGCCCTGTGAAACATCTTTTCCAATTCGTATTTGGTGAGCTTCACCGCCACCGGGCGGCCGTGGGGGCAGTATTTCACGTCCCCGCTCTGGACCTTGTCCACCAGCACGCGGAGCTCCGCCGGGTCGCTGGTCCAGCCGCCCTTGATGGCGGCCTTGCAGGCCATGGTGTGGAGCAGGGCCTCCCGCCGCTCCGCCGGGGAGCGGCCGGTGCGGAGCTTTTCCGCGATCTCCTCCAGGGTGGGGACGGCGTCCTCCGCGTCCATGTCCGCCGGGACCTCCCGCACCAGGACCGCCCCGCCGCCGAAATCCTCGCAGGCGAAGCCGAACTGCTCCAAAAGGGGCAGGTTTTCCAGCAGAAGCGCCGCGTCCTCCCGCCCCAGCTCCGCCGCCGCGGGCTGGAGCAGGGTCTGGCGCATGGGCGGGGTCTGGGACGCGAGCAAACGGTCGAAATTCACCCGCTCATGGGCGGCGTGCTTGTCGATGAGCCACACGCAGCCATCGGCGCTCTCGCAGACGATGTAGGTGTGCAGCACCTCCCCGGCGATGCGCCAGGGCGCCTCCCGGACCGGCTGGATGGTCTGCTGCTCCGGCGGGTCCGGGGTCTTTTGGGGAATGGCCGGGACGAAGGACGGCTCCCGCGGCTTTTCGGCGAACGCGGGAACGGCGGCCTCCTCCCGCCGGGGCGCTCCGGGCTCCGGGGCGCGAAGCGCCGCCGGCGCGTCCTTCCGGGGCGCTGGGGGGGACTGGTACAAAGGCGCGGGCCGGACGCTGTCCGCCACCCGGGCGGCCGGCTTCCACTCGGTGTTCCAGGCGGGGCGGGCGGGGCTTTCCGCCGGGGGGGCGGTCCGCTCCCGGAATCTCTTGGCGTCCATGCTCTGGAAAAAGCCGTCCCGGGGGGCCTCCGCCGGGGGCTTGGAGGCGGGGAGACCCTGGCGGTCCAGGCAGTCCAGCACCGTGTGGTACACCGCATCGAACACCTCCCGCTCCCGGGCGAACTTCACCTGGGTCTTGGCGGGGTGGACGTTCACATCCACCTCCGTCACCGGCAGCGTGACGGAGATGACGCAGCCGGGGAACTTCCCCTTCATGATCTGGTTGCGGTAGCCCTCCTCCAGGGCGGCGGTCAAAAGCTGGGACTTGATGAACCGGCCGTTGACGAAAAACGCCTGCATGGACCGGGATCCCCGGCCCTGAAGGGGCGCGGTCACGAAGCCGGAGACGGCGATCCCGTCCCCCCGGCCCTCCACGGGCACCAGGCTCCGGGCGAACTCCCGGCCCAGGGCCGCGTAGACGGCGGAGTCCAGCTTCCCGTCGCCGGGGGTGTGGAGGGCCTCTTGGCCGTCCTTGATGAATTTGAAGGACACATCCGGGTGGCTGAGGGAGAGGTGCTGCATGAGGCCGTTCACCGCCGCCGTCTCCGCGCTGTCCTTCTTGACAAATTTCAGCCGGGCGGGGGTGTTGTAAAACAGGTCCCGGACCATGATGGTGGTGCCCTCGGGCGCGCCCGCCTCCTCCACGGCGGCGGGCACGCCGCCCTCCAGATGGAGAGACGCGCCGCAGGCCGCCCCGGCCGGACGGGTGAGGATATCCACCCGGCTCACGGCGGAGACGGCCGCCAGGGCCTCCCCCCGGAAGCCCAGGGTGCCGATCCTGCCCAGGTCCTCCGCCCCGCGGAGCTTGGAGGTGGCGTGGCGGAGAAAGGCCGTGGGCAGCTCGCCGGCGGCGATGCCGCAGCCGTTGTCCGTCACCCGGATGAGGCCCATGCCGCCCCGCCGGACCTCCACCGCGACGGCGGTGGCCCCGGCGTCCAGGGCGTTTTCCACCAGCTCCTTCACCACGCTGGCGGGACGCTCCACCACCTCTCCGGCGGCGATCAGGTCGGCGACATGGGATTCCAATTGTTGAATATGGGGCATGGATGGACTCCTTTCCGGGGATGCCTGTTGAAGGAATGCGGGCGCGCCGGGAGACTTTGCGCAAGGCCCTTTCGGCCCGTGCCGGGAACCGGATACCAGGCCGGCCTTTTGCCGCGTTTGAAATCGCTCCGCGCCGAAGCGGCGGTTCCGGGCGCCTTGCTCCCCTCCCGCCCCCGGAAGAGAGCGGCGCGGGAAGCGTCCGGGCGGGGCCTTACGCCAGCAGGCTCCATACGCTCAGGGCGTTGGCCGCCGCGTGGAGGCCGACGGCCGTCCACAGCGTGCCCGTGCGGTCGTAGACCCAGGCCAGGATCAGCCCCGGCACCAGATACTGGATCATCAGGAGGAAGTAGGTGATGTCCTGCTTCACCACCGCGAACTGCCACACGTGCAAAAGGGCGAAGAGGAGGCAGCTCACCGCATAGCCCACCGCCGGGCTCTTCCCCTTCAGGTTGCCGAACACCAGCCCCCGGAAGAGCACCTCCTCCACGAAGGGGGCCAGGAAGATCACGATCACCAGCGTCATGTGGGGCGCGTCGTCGATCTGGGCGGAGATGGTGGTGTCGTTCAAATTCGTCTGGTTCGCAACGATCAGGTTCGTCAGGCGGTACACCAGCTCGTTCAGCCCGTACAGGGCCACCAGGCCCGCCGCCAGATACCTGCACGCACCCCCCAGATTGTCCGCGAAGCGCCGGGAGGTGCGGCCCAGAAAGCCGTGGAAAATGATGAGAGTGACGGCGAAGAGAATGTAATAATAGAGGATGTTCTGCATGGCCGGGGAGATCTCCACCCCCAGCAGCATCCCCGCCAGGCGAAACAGCGGGGCGGTGACGAAGGGCAGAACCACCAGGTAGATCACAAAAAAGGCCGTGCCCGCCACCTGCTCGCCGGAGGACATATAGGCCGCTGATTTTTTTCTCGGCATCCCTGCATCCCTCCGCCGTCAGCTTAATTTCTGCTTGAGCTCGTAAATCAGTCCCATGGCCTCGATGGGCGTCAGGGTGTCCGGCTGGCAGCGGCGCAGGGCGTCCAGCACCGCGCCCTCGTGCAGGGCCTCCAGGGAGACCTGCTCCGTCTCCCGCCGGGGGGGAACGTACTGCACGCCGTTTTCCGATTCCAGCTCTTTCAGGACCGTTTTGGCCCGCTGGACCACCTTGTCCGGCAATCCCGCCAGCTTCGCCACCTCGATGCCGTAGCTCCGGTCCGCGCCGCCGGGGACGATCTTGCGCAGGAAGATGATGTCCTCCCCCCGGGCCTTCACGGCAATGTTGTAATTCACCGCGCCGTTCAGGGTGTTCTCCAGCTCCGTCAGCTCGTGGTAATGGGTGGCGAAGAGGGTCTTGGCCCCCAGGGTCCTGCGGTCCGCGCAATATTCCAGCACCGCCCGGGCGATGGACATGCCGTCGAAGGTGCTGGTGCCCCGGCCGATCTCGTCCAGGATGAGGAGGGAGTTTTTCGTGGCGTGGCGCAGGATGTCGGCCACCTCCGTCATCTCCACCATGAAGGTGGACTGGCCCGCCGAGAGGTCGTCGCTGGCGCCGATGCGGGTAAAGATGCGGTCCACCGCGCCGATGCGGGCGGAGGACGCGGGGACGAAGGACCCGATCTGGGCCATGAGGACGATGAGGGCCACCTGGCGCATGTAGGTGGACTTGCCCGCCATGTTGGGGCCGGTGATGATGGCCACCCGCTCCTCCTTCTCCCCCATGAAGGTGTCGTTGGGGACGAAGAGGCTGTCCTTCAAGACCTGCTCCACCACCGGATGGCGGCCCTCCCGGATCTCGATGACGCCGGACTCGTCCACGTCCGGGCGGCAGTAGCGGTTGCGCACCGCCACGGCGGCGAAGGAGGCGAGGGCGTCCGCCTCCGCCACGGCGGCGGCGGTCTTTTGAATGCGGGGGGCGGCGGCGGAGACCGTCTCCCGGAGCTTGGTGAAAAGCTGGTACTCCAGGGCCACCACCCGCTCGGAGGCCGTCAGGATCTCATGCTCCAAATCCTTGAGCTCCTGGGTGATGTACCGCTCGCCGTTCACCAGGGTCTGCTTGCGGATGTATCCCTCCGGCACCTGGTCCGCGAAGGAGCGGGACACCTCGATGTAATAGCCAAAGACCTTGTTGTAGCCGATCTTCAGCGTGCGGATGCCGGTGCGCTCCTTCTCCCGGGCCTCCATCTCCGCGATGACGCCCTTGCCGCCGGAGAGGATGCCCCGGAGGCGGTCCACCTCCGGGTGGAACCCGTCCCGGATGAAGCCGCCCTCCCGGACGGAGAACGGCGGCTCGTCGCAGATGGCGGCGGCGATGGCCGCCCCCACGTCCGCAAGGTCGTCCAGGTCCGCCGCCAGCTCCGCCAGGCGGCGGTCCGGCAGGGCGGAGAGCTGGGCCTTGATCTCCGGCAGCTTGAGGACGGCGGAGCGGAGGGAGCTCATGTCCCGCCCGCCGGCGGAGCCGTAGACGATGCGGCCGATGAGCCGCTCCATGTCCCCCAGGCCCGTCATGGCGGCAGTCAGCTCCTCCCGGACGATGGTGTTTTCCACCAGCGCCGCCACGGCGGAGTTCCGCCGGGTGATGGCGGTGACGGAGAGGAGCGGACGCTCCAGCCAGCTTCGCAGCATCCGGCCCCCCATGGGGGTCCTGGTCTTGTCCAGCACCCACAGGAGGCTTCCCCGCTTCTCCTTGGCCCGCATGGTCTCCGTAAGCTCCAGGTTCCGCCGGGTGGCCAGGTCCAGCTCCATGAAGCGGCCCTGTTCGTAATAGTCCAGGTCCCGGATGTGGGAGAGGTCGGTCTTTTGCGTCTCGTACAGGTAGTCCAGCAACCCCCCCAGGGCCAGGGCCGCCGCCGGGTTGCCCCTGGGCAGGCGGTCGAAGGCGTCGTCCCCGAACTGGCGGCGGATGTTCTTCTCCGCCTCCGCCAGCAAAAACCGCCGCCGGCCGCCGCTTTCCAGGCGGCAGCCAAATTTTCCGCGCAGGACGGCGGTCAATTCCGCCTCGGAGGCGGCGGCGTCGTTCAGCACCGCCTCCGCCGGGGAAAAGCGGCCCAGCTCGTTCACCAGGTGCTCCACCCGCTCCTTCCCGGAAAAGGCCGTCAGGTGGGCCCGGCCGGTGGAGATGTCGCAGAAGGCCGCGCCCGCGTTCTGGGCGTCCAGATAGACCCCGCAGAGGAAGTTGCTGGCCTTGTCCTCCAGGCAGGCCGCGTCGATGACCGTGCCGGGCGTGACCACCCGGATGATGTCCCGCTTCACCAGGCCCTTGGCCAGGGCCGGGTCCTCCAGCTGCTCGCAGATGGCCACCTTGTATCCCTTGGCGATGAGCCGGGCGATATAGCTTTCGCTGGCGTGGTAGGGGATGCCGCACATGGGGATCTTCTCCTCCGCGCTTTTCGCGGGGTCCTTGTCCCGGCTGGTAAGGGTCAGGTCCAGCTCCCGGGAGGCCAGCCGCGCGTCGTCCGCGAACATCTCGTAAAAATCGCCCAGCCGGAAGAACAGGATGGAATCCGGGTTGTCCTTCTTGATCTCCAGGTACTGCTTCATCATGGGGGTCAGTTCCGCCAAAGGTGTCACCTCATTCTCTTTTTACTGCTTGCGCCGGGGCCGTCGATTCCACAGCCCCCGGCGGGCACGCCGGCTCCTTTTTTCTCAAAGCGTCACGTCCGCGCCGCCGGTCATGGGCCGCAGGCGGTCCCCCAGGATGGCGGCGAGGCGTTCGTAGGCGTAAGGCCCGGTGCAGTGGCCGGTGTAATACACCGTGCCCTCCGCCAGCAGGGCCTTACCCGTGGCGTCGATCAGGGCGTCCGCCGCCTCCGTCTCCGGCGTGAGCTCAAAGAGGTGGAACCCGCCGAACAGCGCGTCCGGCGCGCGGCCCAGCCGCCGTTTGGCCTCCGCCAGGATGTTCACCACGCCCCGGTGGGCGCAGCCCGCGAAAAGGACGGACTTCCCCTCCGCCGTCACCAGAAGGTCCTGCTCGTGGAAAAATCCGTCGGGCAGGTAGTCCTCCCCCGTCTTTTCCCGCAGCTTGGCGCCCGCGGGCCCGGCGGCGAAGCCGGACGGCGGGTTTGCGAAAAGGGTCAGCTCCCCGTCCACCGCCGTCTCGTCCCCGGTGAGGATGAAGCGGTCCCGGAAGGCCTCCAGCTCCGGGGAGAGGCCGATGTACTTCGGCGGCCTGCCCGGGTCCAGGGCGTAATAGGCCCCGAAGGCGGCCCGGTGGATGTAAATGGGGGCCCGGCTGTTCAGCCGGCAGAAGGCGGCCAGGCCGCCGCCGTGGTCATAGTGCCCGTGGGAGAGCACGGCCAGGTCCACCCCGGCCAGGTCCACCCCCAGGGCCGCCGCGTTGGCGGCGAAATCCCCGTTGGGCCCCATGTCGAACAGGATGCGGCGCCGGGGCGTTTCGATGTACAAAGACAGGCCGTGGGCGCAGCAAAGGCCCTCCCGGCAGGCGGTGTTTTCCAGCAAGGTCACGATCCGCATGGCTGTTCCTCCTCTTTTAAAATAGTAGGCATCCGCTCGCCCCGCCCTGGGGGCAGGGTTGGGCTTTTCTATCGTTTGCTTCGATGGAAGCAGGCATCTGCACCCCCCATATCGTCGAAAGAAACTGCGCTCCGCTCGCCCCGCCCTGTGGGCAGGGCTCCCGCCGCTCCGTTCCTTTCTCCTCTCCCCACGCGGCAAGCCGCGCGGGGGCCCCGCCTGTTCTTGCCCAAAGAAAACGGGCCGTGCACGGTCCAAAAGAAAGGCGCTTAGGGGCGGTCCCAAAATGACCTCTCCAGGTCATTTTGGGGGTCACGGGCACGCTGAGAGACTTTGGGCGGTGACCCTGCGGCCTCTATCCAGCTCGCGCCATGGCTGGACAGACGTTTTGACTTTCTGCCGCGTTTGACGGCTTTTGCGTCGGGAAGGTGGTTCCGGACACCTTGTTCTCCTCTTTTGCTGCCGCAGCTTGGCGCTTCCGGAAGAGAGCGGTGCGGCAGCGAAAAGAGAAGCAGGGTGTGTCCGGGCGCGCCCGTTCCTGTGGTTCCGTGGCAAAACGGCTCTTGGAGCCCGCAAAACAGTCGGTAAACACGGGCACCCATCCCCCGCCCCCGGAAAGTCCGAAAAAGTCCCACGGCTTTTTCGGCCCGGGGATGTCTTTTTCTTCGTCCTTCTTTTTCTGCGCCAGAAAAAGAAGGACCCCCGCCGCGGGGCGCGGCGCGTCTCCCGCGCATGGGCCGTCTCTACCGCTCCCGGCCCACCAGCTCGTCCAGGGACAGATCGTAAAAATCCGCCAGGGCGATCAGGGCGGACAACTGGGGCTCCCGAAGTCCGCGCTCATAATTTTGATATCCGCGCAGGCTCAGTCCCGCGCCGTCGGAGACGTCCGATTGTTTATAATGGTGTTTCTTCCGTAACTGCACAAGGTTCTCCGAAAATGTCATACGCCCTCTTTTCTATTGACAAGCACAATTGAGTATGTTATTGTAAGCATACCCAAACGTTCTCTTCAATGTTTTTCTGGAGGTCATCATATGCACGACTATATCACTTGGCTGCTGGACTGCTTGGACTGTCTGGACTTCCGGCCCGAAGGGGAGGATCTGATATCCGAAGAGGAGGTCCGGCAGCGCCGGGAGGCGGAAGCTGCCTATGCGGCCCTGGAATCCGCGCTTTCCGGGGAACAGCATGCGCTGTATCTCGCCTTCGAGGAGCGGCACAACGCCGTGCGCTCGCTGGAGACGGACCGCCGCGCCCGCAGGGCCTTTCTGCTGGCCCGGGCGATCTACCGTTAGAGGGCCTCGCCGTACAGCGCCCAGGTGTTGCTGCCCGTCACCTTCACTTGGGCAAACCGCCCGAGCAGGGACTTGTCCCCCTTCACCCGCACCAGGCGGTTGCCCTCGGTCCGGGAGGCCAGGGGGAAGTCCGCGTCGCCGCTCTCCCCGTCCACCAGCACCCGCACCGTTTTGCCCACATACTCCGCGTGGAGCCGGGCGGAGATGCCGTTTTGGACCTCCAGGAGCTTGTCGAACCAGACCTGCTTCTCCCGCCGGGTGGCGGGGTCCGGCATCTCCGCCGCCCGGGTGCCGGGGCGGGGACTGTAGATGAAGGTAAAGAGGGCGTCGAAGCCCACCTCCTCCACCAGGGAGACGGTGTCCATGGCCTCCGCCTCCGTCTCGCCGGGGAAGCCGATGATCACGTCGCTGGTCAGCACCAGCCCCGGCATCACGGCCTTGGCGTAGTTCACCAGCTCCAGGTACTGCGCCCGGGTGTAGCGCCGGTTCATCTCCCGGAGCACCCGGTCGTTGCCGGACTGGAAGGGCAGGTGGAGCTGCTTGGCAACGTGGGCGCAGCGGGCCATGGTGTCGAAGAGCTTTTTCGTGGCGTCCTTGGGATGGCTGGACATGAAGCGGATGAGGTAGTCCCCGGGGATCCGGTCGATCTCCGCCAGCAGGTCCGAAAAGCCGTATCCCCCCTCCAGGTCGTTGCCGTAGGAGTTGACGTTCTGGCCCAGGAGGGTGATGTCCTTGTATCCGGCCTCCACCAGCTCCTGGACCTCCGCCAGGACCGCCTCCTTGTCCCGGCTGCGCTCCCGGCCCCGGACGTAGGGCACGATGCAGTAGGAACAGAAGTTGTTGCATCCGTACATGACGGAGACCCAGGCCTTCACCCCCTTCTCCCGCACCACGGGGATGCCCTCGGCCAGGGTGCCGTACTCGTCCGCCACGGAAAAGACCCGCCCGCGGGTCTCGTACACCTGCCAGAGAAGCTCCGGGAACTTCCACAGGGCGTGAGGGCCGAACACCAGGTCCACGTGGCGGTAGGACTCCCGCACCCGCTTGCTGACCCGGGGCTCCTGGGCCATGCAGCCGCACAGGGCCACCACCTGCTCCGGGTTTTCCTTCTTCGTGTGGGTCAGGGCGCCCAGGTTGCCGAACACCCGGTCCTCCGCGTGCTCCCGGACGGCGCAGGTGTTCAAAATCACCAGGTCCGCGTCCTTCGGCTCCTCCGTGAAGGAAAAGCCCATCTCCCGCAGCATGCCCATGAGCTTCTGGCCGTCGGCCACGTTCTGCTGGCAGCCGAAGGTGTCCACACAGGCCACGGGATGGGCCTCCCGGGCGGCGAAGCGGCTTTGGATCTTCGCCTCAAAATCCCGCTGGCGGGCAAGGTCCGCCTCAGAGATCAACACTTGTTCGCGTTCCAAAACAAATCCTCCGAATACAGATACTTTAACTCATGTATGATAGCATAAAACACGAAAAAGCACAAGGCGGAAAAGCGGCAAAAAAGCGGGAGAGCGACGCTCTCCCGCTTCAGCATGCCCGCAGAATTTCCACCAGCTCCGCCGGGGTCCGGGCCACGGCGTCGGGCCGGACGGCCCAGCCGGACGGGTCCGCCCCGCTCCAGGCGGCGGCCACGCAGAACACGGACGCCTCCGCGCCCCGGGCCCGCAGGGCCGCCTGGGCATTCTTGCCGAATACCACGTCTCCGGCGTGGTCCCCCACGTAGGCGAAGCGGCCGGAGGAGAGGCCCATTTTGTCAAGGCACAGCAAAAAGGCGGCGGGGTCCGGCTTCTGGGCGGTCCAGGGCACGTCGTCATGGCCCGCCACGGCGGCAAAGCACTCCCCCACCCCGTGGGCGGCCAGGGCGGCGCGGATGTTGCCGGCGCTGTTTTGAGAGCAGATGCCCATGGGAACGGGGCGCAGGGCCCGCAGAGCCGCCGGAAGGCCGTCAAACAGGGGCGGCAGGGTCTTGTCCGCCAGCTGGCAGGGGCCCCACAGGGCCCCCGCCTCGTCCAGGCGGCTTTCCGGGACGGCGTAGGCGCGAAGGTACAGCTCCCGCCAGTTTTTATAGGCGTGGTTCGCCTTTTGGTAGGCCGCCAGGGAGGTCAGCGCCTCCGGCATGGGGTCCAGCAAAGACGGGTCCAGGCGGCGGAGGACCTCCTTCGTCACCGCGATGTTTTTCACCGGCGTATCGGAAAGGGTGCCGTCGTAGTCCCAGAGGATGGCGGTGAGCATGAAAAAGACCTCCTTTTCTGTGGGGAACGCCGTTTGAAAGCAGGGGAAGGCTCAGGCGTCCGCATGGCCCTTTTCGGGACATGACTGGGAACGCCGGCTGATGCCGGCGGAGAACGTGCGGCGTTGCGCCGCGGGCAGTGCTTCCCGCACGGGGGTCCTTCTTTTTCTGGCGCAGAAAAAGAAGGACGAAGAAAAAGACCTGCCCCGGGCCGAAAAAGCCGTGGGACTTTTTCGGACTTTCCGGGGGCGGGGGATGAGTGCCCGTGTTTACCGACTGTTTTGCGGGGTTCCAAGAGCCGTTTTGCCACAGAACCACAGGAACGGGGCGCGCCCGGACACCTCTCTCTCCTCTTTTGCTGCCGCACCGCTCTCTTCCGGAAGCGCCAGGCGGCGGCAGCAAAAGAGGAGAACCGGGTGTCCGGAACCACCTTCCAGACGCAGGAAGCCGCCAAACGCGGCGGAAAGCCGAAACATTTATCGCGCCCCGGCGCGAGCCGGATAAAGGCCGCAGGGTCAGCGCCCAAAGTCTCTCAGCGGGCACGTGACCCCCAAAATGACCCGAAGCGGTCATTTTGGGACTGCCCCTAAGCGCCTTTCTTTTGGACCGTGCACGGCCCGTTTTCTTTGGGCAAGAGCAGATGGGGCCCCCGCGCGGCCTGCCGCGTGGGGAGAGAAGAAAGGAACGGAGCGGCGGGAGCCCTGCCCTCGGGGCGGGGCGAGCGGAGCGCAGTTCCTTTCGACGACATGGGGGGTGCAAATGCCTGCTTCCATCGAAGCAAACGATAGGAAAGCACAAACCTGCCCCCAGGGCGGGGCGGGCGGAGCGCAGTTCCTTTCGACGACATGGGGCGCGCAGCCTTTTTAAGGAAATCACCTCATGCTTTTCTCCAGCTTTTGAAGCTGCGCCAAAAACTCCTCCGGCAGCGGGCAGGAGAGTTCCACCGGCGCGCCCGTCCGGGGATGCACGAACCGGAGCCCCGCCGCGTGGAGGCACTGGCCCTGAAGCCCCGGCACGGGCTTTTTCGCGCCGTACACCGTGTCCCCCAAAATGGGGTGCCCGATGCGGGCCATATGGACCCGGATCTGATGGGTCCGGCCCGTCTCCAGGCGGCAGCGGACATGGGTGAAGCCCGGATACCGGGCCAGGACCTCCCAATGGGTCACGGCGGGGCGGCCGCCGGCCGTCACCGCCATTTTCTTGCGGTCCGCGGGATGCCGCCCGATGGGCGCGTCCACCGTGCCGGAATCCTCTTTCAGCGTTCCCACCACGATGCACTCGTAGACGCGGGCCAGGGTGTGGTCCTGGAGCTGGGACGCAAGCTTTTGGTGGGCGAAGTCGTTCTTGGCCGCGATGATGAGGCCCGAGGTGTCCCGGTCGATGCGGTGGACGATGCCCGGCCGCAGCGCCCCCCCCACGCCGGAGAGGGACCCGGCGCAGTGGTGGAGCAGGGCGTTTACCAGCGTCCCGTCCGGGTGGCCGGGGGCCGGGTGGACCACCATCCCCTTGGGCTTGTTCACCACGATCACGTCCCCGTCCTCATACACCACGTCCAGCGGGATGTCCTGGGGCCGCGCGTCTACCGCCGCCGGGTCCGGTAGGACGACCTCCACCGTCTCGCCGCCCAAGAGGCGGTCGTTTTTCGCCAGGGGCTTTCCGGCGCGGGTGACCCGCCCCTCCCCCAGCAGCCGCGCCGCGGCGGAGCGGGTCACGCCCTCCAGGTTCGCCGCCAGCCAGGCGTCCGCCCGGCTCCCGGCGTCCTCAGTCCTTGCTTGCAGCGTCCGAATTTCCATGGGCACTTCCCTTTTTGTCGTATTTCTCGTAGAACCACAGGTAATACGCCGCCCCCAGCACCGCGCCGCCCACCACGGCGATATCCGCCACGTTGAACACCGGGTAGTTCATGAACTGGAGGTTGAACATATCCACCACGTACCCCAGGCGCACCCGGTCGATGATATTGCCGAGGCCGCCGGAGACGATGAGGCAGCCGGCCGCCACGCCCAGGGGATGGCGCACGACGCGCCGGACCAGAAGCGCCAGCACCGCCAGCACGATGCAGGAGGTCACCGCCACCAAAAGCCACCGCATGCCGGAAAAGCTGGACCAGGCCGCGCCGTAGTTGTGGACGGTGCGCAGCTCCACAAGGCCGGGCAAAAGCGCCTCCGCCCGGCCCAGGGGGATGTTCGCGCTCACAAAGGCCTTCAGCCACTGATCCAGGGCCAGAAAACCCAGCCCCAGAAGGGCGCCCAATGCATATGCCATAAATTGACTCCTTAGATGAGATATCGGTTCACCACCGGCACGCGCCGGAGGGCCAGCCACACCAGAAAGCCCGCCCCAAAGACCGCCGCCGCCAGGGCGGGCGCCGCCCACAGGGGCTGGAGCGTTCCGGCGGAGATCCCGCGGCGCACCAGCAGGTCCAGGAAAAACAGGTGGACCAGATAGACGCAGAAGGAGGCCCGGGAAACCGTTTCCGCCCAGCGGATGGGGGGATGGCTGTGAAAGCGGCTGACACAGAAGCCGTAGAGCCCCGCCGCCTGCAGGCAGACCCCGGGGGCGAAGCCCTCCAGAAAGCCCGTGTACAGCTTCCCCTGGAAGAGGGAGAGAAAAAAGGTCCCGCCGAAGGTCAGCGCCAGGCCCGCCAGATACACCAGCAGAAAATTCCGGGGCCGGACCCGGGGGGCCTCCCGGCTGAGAACATAGCCCAGGAGGGTGTAGCCCACCGCGCCCCAGGTCAGGTTCAGGGCGTACTGGGCGGGGATGCCGCCCACCAGGGAGAGGGGCGGAAAGGCCCGGGCCGCGGGGAGCAGGCACCCCAGCACGAACCACCCTCCCAGGGCGTAGGCCAGGAGCTTCCGCCCCGCCTTGGCCGCGAAGAGCCGGGTGACGGGCAGCGCGGCGTACACCAGCAGGAGGATGTGGAGGTAATAGAGGTGGGACTTGTGGCGAAAGAGCAGCAGGTCCAGCGCCGCCCGGCGGAGGGCCGCCAGCTCCAGCACGCCGGAGGCGCGCCAGCCCAAAAAGAGGCTCCAGAGGGCGTAGGCCGCCGCCCAGAAGAAGAGGGCCGCCAGGATGCGGGGGATATACCGCCCCCAGACCCGCCGGAGGGAGACCTCCTTTTCCGGCGGCAGCAGCAGCGCGCCGCTGCACAGGAAAAACACCGGCACCGCGCACCGGAGAACGCTGCTCCAAAAGAGGTTCGCCGTCCAGGAGAGAGAGCCCGCCGGCCAGGAAAAGCCGCCGTCCGCCGTGGCGTGGATCAGCAGCGTGCCGAAGATCGCCAGCGTCTTGGCCAGGTCCACCGGGACGTTCCGGGAAGGTGCCGCCGGGGATGGTTCCATCTTCGCCGCCTCCTTTTGCAAACGGACAGGACATGGGAATGATGGTGTTTAGTTTACACGGTTTTCGCATGGATTGCAATGGACATGCGCTGATTTCAAGGCGGCCTTTTCCGAAAGAGAGGGGCGGGGGCCGGCAAAAAGGTCCGGGCCAAATGGCCCGGACCTTTTTGCGTCCAGGGGGCGTTTGCTCCCCCCGGGATCAAAACTGGGGAAGTTTCTCCACCACGGCCGCGCAGCGGGGGCACAGGGTGGGATGGTCCGCGTTCTCGCCCACCCGGGCGGAGTGCATCCAGCAGCGCTCGCACTTGGCGCCGCGGGCCTCGCTGACGGCCACGGTCAGTCCGGGGAAAGCCGTCCCCCGGCCCGTCACGGCGTCCGCCTCCGGCGCGCCGCCGGAAACCTTGCAGTCGGACACGATGAACAGCTCCGCCAGGTTCAGCCCCATGGTCTGCATGAGGGCCTTGGCCGTCTCGTCGTCCCCGGCGCACAGCTCCACATGGGCCTCCAGGGCCTTGCCGATCTTCTTCTGGGCCCGGGCGGCCTCCAGTACGGCGTTCACGTCGCCCCGGAGCTTTTCCACCACGGTCCACTTCTCCATGGCCTTGTCGTCCAGGGCGTAGTCCGCGAAGGGGGCGTTCATGTCGTTGAACACCACGTTGCGCCCGTCGTCCCCGGAGCGGTGGGGCATGGCCAGCCAGATCTCGTCGCAGGTGAAGGCCAGGATGGGGGCCATGAGCTTCGTCATGGTGTCCAGGATCAAAAACAGGGCGGTCTGGGCGCTGCGGCGGCGCTTGCCGTCCGCTTCCTCGCAGTACAGCCGGTCCTTGATGACGTCCAGGTAGAAGTTGGAGAGCTCCACCACGCAGAAGTCGTTCACCGCGTGGGTGACCACCAGGAACTCATAGTCCCCGTAAGCGCCGGCGCACTTTTCCATGAGGGCGTTCAGACGGGTGAGGACCCAGCGGTCCAGCTCCTCCATCTCCGCCGGGGCCGCCAGGTCGTCGGCGTTGAAGCCCTCCAGATTGCCCAGGCAGTACCGGGCGGTGTTGCGGAACTTCAGATAGTTCTGGGAGAGCTGCTTGAAGATCTCGTGGGAGCAGCGCACGTCCGCGTGGTAGTCCGCGCTGGCGGCCCAGAGGCGCAGCAGGTCCGCGCCGTACTTCTCAATGATCTCGTTGGGGTCCATGCCGTTGCCCAGGGACTTGTGCATGGCCTTGCCCTCGCCGTCCACGGTCCAGCCGTGGGTGACGCACTCCTTGAAGGGCGCGCCCTTGCCCAAAGCGCCCACGGCAACCAGCAGGGAGCTTTGGAACCAGCCGCGGTACTGGTCCAGGCCCTCCATATACATGGTGGCGGGCCAGAAGTGCTGGTCCCGCTGCATGGAGGCGAAGTGGGTGGAGCCGGAGTCGAACCAGCCGTCCAGGGTGTCCTCCTCTTTTTCAAAGCCCTCGGCCGCGCCGCAGTGGGGGCAGGTGAAGCCGGCGGGGAGCAGCTCCTCCGCCTCCTTGGCGAACCAGGCGTTGGAGCCCTCCGCCTCAAAGGTCCGGGCGATGGACTCGATGCTCTCGTCCGTCACCACGGGCTTGCCGCAGTGCTTGCAGTAGACCACGGGGATGGGCAGGCCCCACTTGCGCTGGCGGGAGATGCACCAGTCCGTGCGCTCGCGGACCATGGACTTGATGCGGTCCAGGCCCCACTCGGGCACCCAGCGCACGTCCTCGCAGGCGGCGCAGGCCTCGTCCTTGAAGGCGTCCACGGAGCAGAACCACTGGGGGGTGGCCCGGAAGATGATGGGGCCTTTGCAGCGCCAGCAGTGGGGATAGCTGTGGACGATGTCCTCCTGGGCGAAGAGGGTGCCGTCGGCCTTCATGTCCGCCAGGATGACGGGGTTGGAGGCCTCCGTCTCCATGCCGGCGTATTTCCCGGCATAGTCCGTGTGGCGGCCCTGGTCGTCCACGGGGACCACCATGTCCATGCCGTAGCGGCGGCAGGTTTGATAGTCGTCCGCGCCGAAGCCGGGGGCGGTGTGGACGCAGCCCGTGCCGGAGTCCATGGTCACATAGTCCGCCAGCAGCAGGCGGCTGGTCTTATCCAGGAAGGGGTGCTGGGCCAGCATGTTTTCAAAGAAGGAGCCGGGGTGGACGGCCACCGTCTCATAGGCGTCGAAGCCGCCCAGCTTCATGACCTTCTCCACCAGAGCCTCGGCCATGATATAGACCTCGCCGTTCTCCGCCTTCACCAGGGCGTAGCGCTCGTCGGGATGCAGGGCGATGGCCAGGTTTCCCGGGAGGGTCCAGATGGTGGTGGTCCAGATCACGAAAAAGAGCTTGCTGAGGTCGAACCCGTCCAGCTTGCCCAGATCGTCCTTCATGGGGAACTTCACGTAGACGGTGGTGCAGGGGTCGTCCTTATACTCGATCTCCGCCTCGGCCAGGGCGGTCTCGTCCCGGGGGCACCAGTACACGGGCTTGAGGCCCTTGTAGATATAGCCCTTTTTGTACATCTCGCCGAAGACCCGCACCTCGTCCCCCTCAAAGCCGGGGTCCATGGTGAGGTAGGGGTGTTCCCAGTCGCCGATGACGCCCATGCGCTTGAACGCGTCCATCTGCACGCCCACGTAGTGCTGGGCGAAGTCATGGCAGGCGGAGCGGAACTCCGGCACGCTCATGGCCTTGCGGTCCAGCTTGTTCTGCTTGATGATGGCGGACTCGATGGGCATGCCGTGGTTGTCCCAGCCGGGGATGTAGGGCGTATAGTAGCCCCGCATGGCGTAGGAGCGGGTGATGATGTCCTTGAGGGCCTTGTTCATGGCGGTGCCCATGTGGATGTTGCCATTGGAGAAGGGAGGGCCGTCATGGAGGTTGAAGAGGGGCTTGCCCTCGTTCTTTTTCAAAAGCTCGTTGTAAACGTCCAGCTCCTGCCAGCGCGCCAGCATCTCCGGCTCCCGCTTGGGCAGCCCCGCCCGCATGGGGAAATCGGTTTTGGGAAGATTGATGGTCTTGTTGTAATCCATATCCACTGTCTCCTTCATCGATATATAGTTAGATAAACATCAGAATCAGCAAATGGTATTCCCGTCCGCCGCGGCGCGTGCGGGGCGGACATTCCGGGGCGGGGGCCCCGTCCCGCCTTCAAAGAAAAAACGCCTCCGTCTCCGAAGAGACAGAAGCGTTTGGAAAAACACTCTGCGGTACCACTCTCGTCTGCCGCCCCCTTGCGGGAACCGGCCGCTCACGCCCCGCCATCACGGGGGCAACGGAATAACGCCCGTCAAACGTCCACACCTACTCGCGTCGTCTTTCAGCAGGAGGCTCCAAGGGGATATTCGCCTCCGCCCCTGACCGCCTCGCACCGAAACGGCGGCTCTCTTTTCAGGGGTTTGGAAGGTTACTCGTCCTTATCCACGCCGATTTTTTCAATTATTGCTTTATCCTATCACGTTTTTCCGGTTTGTCAACCGTCTTTTTGCAAAATCTCCGGTTCACCGGCCCGCCGCCGCGTTCAGGGCCAGGCTTTCGCCCAGGTGCCGGCCCGTTTCGTCATAGTCCCGGGAGGTGCGGCTGGCGGCGCAGTAGATCTCCAGCAGGTCCCGCACCGCCGCCGGCGGGGTGCCGTACTTCGTCCGCTCCAGGCGGTAGGTCCCCTCCAGGCGGCTGAAGCGGCAAAGGCCCCCGGCGTCCAGCGTCCAGACGAGGGCCGCCTCTCCCGTCTCCGGGTCCGCCAGCGTCACCGTATAGGCGCTTTGCGCGTCCAGGGGCGCTTCGGTCCTTGTCAGGACCGGCCCCCCGTCCGAGAGCCAGTACCAGAGCTGGTCGTAGACCTCGCCGCCCGCGCCGTCCATCACCCAGCCGTCCGGGGCGGAGATCGTCACGTCCAGCCGCCCCTCGTAGGCGGGCTGGGGCAGGGGCGCGAGCGCGGCCTCGCCCGCGGGCGGCGCGAAGGCCGCGTCCTGTTCCGCCCGCAGGGCGTCCCCGGTGAAAGTGACCGCCTGCACGCCGCCGTCCCCGTCCTCAAACAGCAGCCGGACCGATTCGCCGCCCTCCAGGCCCAAAAAGGTCCCGCCCAGCAGCTCGCCGGGGATCACCCGGAAGATCCGGCCGCCGGCGCTGTAATAAAAGGCGAAGCTGCTTCGGAACTGGTCGAAGTTGAAGACCAGCTCCTTTTCCCCGCAGCCGTCCAGGTCCATAGACGCGGGGTCCATATACGCGTGCAGGACCCGGAGCGTTCCCTCCGGGTCAAACCAGTAATACCAATAATTGTATGTGCCCAGATAGTACCCGTCGGTCCGCAGGAGAAAGCCGTCCCGGCCCATCACGTCCTCATAGGGCGTCAGCGTGGCGCCCGCCGCGAAATTCGGCCCCACGTCCCCGCCCCGGAACAGGTGGACGAAGCAGGTCCAGCGCTCCCCGCCGGAGCGCGAAAAGGCGCCGTCGATCAGCCCGTCCGCCGTGGCGTAGAGCCGAACGATGGTGCCGTCGCCGGTCGTGGTCTCCGCCAGGACCGTGTCCATGTCCGCCGCGTCCGCGGGGCTGTCCGCCCCCCAGACCGGCCCCCAGTTGTTCTCCGCCATGGGGTCCGTGTCCCACGGCTCCAGGTCCGCAAGGGAGAGGATGCGGACCCGGGGGCCGTCCTCCGATGGGGCCTTTCGGTCCGGCTCGGCGGAGGCGGTCCAGCCGATCACGGCCAGGGTGACGGCCAGCATGCAGGCCAGCGCCGCCCAGCGTGTGCGGTTCATGCGGGACCCCCCTCTCGTCTCAGGCCGGGGCAGGGCCCCGGGCAGGGCCGCCGCGGTCCGCGGTCCGGCGGCCTGCGCGCCTGGTTTTCAGTCTTGGCGGCATGCTCCGCTTTTACTGATAGCGGTACTGCTTGCCCGTATACTGGTCCACGCAGCTCAAAAACAGCTCGTGGCTGCGAAATTCCAGAAGCTGGCAGCCCTCCTCTTCGTGGAAGGAAACGATGCGCCGCTGGGTATCCACCCAGATCCGCCACAGGTTGCCGAGTGTCATATTTTTCTCCATGAGGAAGACTCCCTTCTCTGTTTTCACACAAATTACTCAAATCCCCGCCGTTGTTTCGCGGCTTCATACTATAAAGACGATTTGAACGCCGCTTTTGTTTCAGGGAATCCAAAAAATTTTTTACTTTTTTTCAGCGGCCGCCTGGGCCTCCATTTCCGCCGCCACATCCGCCCGGAAGGCGTCCCAGGCCTCCGGGTGCTCCACGTAATAGAGGGGGCACTCCTTGCCCGTCACGTCATAGTGGCGGATGACCTCCGTCTCCGGGTCCAGCCGGAAGGTCCGGCACAGCCACGCCGTCAGTTCCACCGTCCGGCCGTAGGTCACGGGGGAGAACGCGCCCGTCTCGTCCGGGTGGCACACCTCCACGGACACCGTGTCGTCGTTGCGGCTGTTGGAGGCGTAGGCGATCTCCGTCAGGGGGACGCACTGGACCACCTCCCCCTCCAGCCCCACGATGAAGTGGCTGCTGGCGTAGGTCCCCTCCTCCCCGGTGGAGAGGGACTCAAAATAGCTGCGGTTGGCCCGGGCGGTGGTGCCGGGGTTGCCCACGTAGTGGATCACCACGCCGTCGATCTTTGCAAGCTCGTCTCCGGGACGGGACCACTCGTTGACGGTGAGATAGTCCTTCTCCACGTAGTCCGGCGTTTGGACCGCCTCCCCCGGCGGGCCGGAGAGGGCGGAGCGGAGCCACAAGGCCCCGCCCGCCAGCAGGAAGATCCCGGCCAATACCAGCGCCGCGAACCGGGGGTTCAGCCGCCGTTTCTTTCTCTTTGGCGCGTTCACGGCCTCAGCCCACCACCCTCGTCAGCACCGCCTGGTCGGCGAGCTCCTGGTCCGAAAACGCCGGCTGGACGTCCGCATAGTCCTCGGGATACAGCTCCATGTAAGTTTGAAGCGGGTTCTCCCCGTCCACCGCGCCCACCTCTTCCAGCGCCGCGATGAGGTTCGTGCAGTTGGAGGTGAAGGTGAAGCCCCGGCTAAAGCTGCTGTTCGGCCGGTCCTCGGACATGAAGATGAGGCTCAGCTCGTTGACGTAGGTGATCTCCGCCCACGCCCGCTCCCCCATCAGCGCCGTGGTGCCGAAGTGGCCCGCGTCGATGTCCGCCACCAAGGCGTCATAGACGATCTGGGCCTCCCCGGCGTCCAGGGAAGCGTACCCGTTCGGGTTGCGCAGCTCGCCGCCGGCCAGCCGCCTGCCCTCCAGGTCCTCCAGCATATTCGCCCGCTGGAACGCGGGGCTGGTGGCCAGGTCCCGGTACAGCGCGGCGGAGCGGGAGGTCCCCGTGGAATTATCCGCGATATAGTAGCTGCGGGTGATGGTTCCGCCGTTTTTCAGATGGTATTTTAGCTCCAGCCAGCCGGAATGGGACGTTCCCTCCTGGTCCCGTTCCTCCAGGACGGCGCCGTGGAGGGCCACGATCTGCTCGATGGCGGCGGGGTCGGCCAGTTCGCCGTAACCGCCCATCCGGCCGCCCAGGGAGACGGTGACGCTCTCCACCGACGCGGGGGCGGGGATGCGGTCCTCCACGCCCAGCACGTCCAGGTCCACACAAACGCCCAGGACCAGCAGCGCCGCCGTCAGCACCGCCGCGCCCCTCCAGCCGGTGCGGAGCACCTTGAAGGACTTTTTCAGCAGCATGGCCGCCGCGAAATACCCCACCAGACCCAGCAGCACCATGCACAAAAGCATGGCCGGGAAGCTCATGCCCTCGTGGGAGGAGAGCTGGTCCCAGGTGAAGTAGTACAGCCCCTGGCCCAGGCTCAGGGCGGAGCAGAACGCCACGCCGAAGAGGAACACCGGCTTCGCCCAGGAAACGGCCACGGTGTCCCCTGCCGTCTCGCTGGAGCGGCGGCGGTACACCGCCAGCGCCAGCGCCGCCAGCACCAGGCCCGCGGCGGCGTAGACCGCCGGGACGCAGGCGTTTTGGATCTCATATGTCCGCATGATCCTGCCCATGTCGTCCCACCAAAAGACGGTGCGGAACTCGCTGAGCTGATAGATCGGCGTCAGCCATTTGATCCAGTCCGGGATCCCGCCGCCGTTATAGCCGAAGTAGAAGGCGCCGGCCAAACTCTGGATCATGTCGCACAGGCCGTAGGCCAGGATGTTCAAAATGCCGTAAAAGGCGGGGATGGCCAAAATCTGCCCGGTGAACATGGCGCACAGCACGCCGAAGGAGTAAAAGAACAGCATCTCCCCCAGGCCGCCCAGCAGGGCCGCGCCCAGGGCGCGCCAGTCCGCGCCGCCGGCCGCCAGCTGCACCAGGGCCGCCAGGCCGTAGGAGAGGACCTGGACGGCGGCGAACACTGCCGCGCCCGCCAGGTAATGGGTGAGGAACAGCCCCTCCCGCCGGATGGGGAAGCTGTGGAACATCCCCACGGACCGGGCCGCGGTGAGGTAGGAAAAGAGCGCCATGGCGAAAAGCACGCCGAAGACGGCCGCGAAAATCAGGCCCACCTCCGTCCCCACGACCAGGGTGCTGCGGGCCAGGTCGCCCAAGATCTCCGCCTGGTCCTGCGTCCGGCCGTACCGGCCGAAGGCCGACACGAACTGCTGCACCGGCAGCGCCAGCAGCCAGCAGGCGGCGTATACGGTCCACAAAGGCCAGAACCGGCTGAGGTCCTTCCGGAACAGGGCCGGATTAAAGAACGATGTCTTTGACTGCATAGTCCGCACCTCCCAGCTCATAAATAAAGATCTCCTCCAGGGTCAAGGGCACCGCGTCCACCAGCATGGGGCTGTACGCCGCCACCCGCTCCTCCGCCTCCCTGGCCCCCATCCGCATGATGAGGGTGTGGATGCGGCCGATCTTGCTGGCGTGGAGCACCGGAAGCTCCGGGGGGACCTGGGCCATGCCGTCGGCAAAGACCACCTGGAGCTTCACCATATTGTCCTGAAGCTGGGCCAGGGACCGCTCCAGCAGCACCCTGCCGTGGTCCATGATGCCCACGTGGTCGCACACGTCCTCCAGCTCCCGCAGATTGTGGGAGGAGATCAGCACCGTGGCGCCCCGCTGGGCCACGTCGTCCATCACCAGGGACCACACCTGCCGCCGCATCACCGGGTCCAGGCCGTCCACCGGCTCGTCCAGGATGAGATAATCCGGCATGCAGCAAAGCGTCAGCCAAAAGGCCGCCTGCTTCTGCATCCCCTTGGAGAGGCGGCGGATGGCGCGCTTTTCGTCGATTTGAAAGACCTCTTTCAGCTTTTCATAGCGCTCCATGGAAAAGCTGGGATAAAATCCCCGGTACAGGCGCAT
This sequence comes from Bacillota bacterium, assembly GCA_023406225.1. Lineage (GTDB taxonomy): Bacteria > Bacillota > Clostridia > Oscillospirales > Oscillospiraceae > Oscillibacter. The sequence goes on from JAEXWS010000015.1 coordinate 23,653, forward strand.
CATATCCCGGACGGTGGACTGGAGAAAGTAATACCAGTCGTCCGGAATGGCGGCCACCCGGGCCTTCAGCGCCGCGTTCTCCCACACCGGCTCCCCGCCGATGGAGACGCTGCCCCCGTCCTGGCGGTAAATGCCCGTCAGGTGCCGGATCAGGGTGGACTTGCCCGCGCCGTTGGGGCCCACCAGCCCGTAGACGCTGCCCGCGGGGACGGACAGCGTGGCCCCGTCCAGCGCCGCGAAGCCGTCAAAGCGCTTGACGGCGTTTTTCACTTCGATCATGATGACTCCCCCTCCTTGATGAGGGCCAGCAGCTCCTCCTGGCCCACCCCCAGATACCGCAGCTCCGTCAGCAGCTCCCGCACCTTGTCCATCAGCTCCCGCCTGCGGTTTTCATCCGCGCCGGCGTCCGCCGCCGCGAAGCTCCCCTTGCCGGGAACGGAGTAGATGTACCCCTCCCCCTCCAGTTCGTTGTAGGCCCGCTGAATGGTGTTGGGGTTGATGGCAAGCTGGGTCGCCAGGGACCGCACGGAGGGCAGCTTGTCGTCGGCGCCGATGGCTCCGGTGACGATCAGCTTCCGCAGCCCGTCCTTGATCTGTTCATAGATCGGGCGGGAATCCCGGTAGTTCAGGCTGATCATCCGTCTCACCTTCCCTTCCGCGGCGGTCCGCGGGCCGCCGCAATACTGTATTAACTGTACTAGTACAGTTAGGATATCACGGAACCGTCCCGCTGTCAAGGGGGTCTTTCCTCCGGTTTAAAACCGGTTTTTTCTCTTATAATAAGAAAAACGGGTGAAATACCCCTTTACAATCAAATTTATGTGTGATATATTCTCTAAGCACGCCAACGTGCGAAAATCGCCCCGGCGCTTCGTTTTGCGGACTTTCACCATCCCAAGGCGCAGCCCCGCGGGGAATCATTTTGAAAGGTGGAAATTTCCATGCTGCGCAAAGAAGAAAAGACCGCGATCATCGACGCCAACCGCACCCACGAGGGCGACACCGGCTCCCCCGAGGTCCAGGTGGCCATCCTCACCGAGCGGATCAATGTGCTGACCAAGCACATGCAGGCCAACCCCCAGGACAAGCACTCCAACCGGGG
>JAEXWS010000107.1 GCA_023406225.1 Bacillota bacterium
TATAGTATAGTTGGTCAGCTTGTCCACGTGGTTATCAAAGCGCTGCTCCCCCTCGCACACGCTCCACACCGAGACGCCATTGCGCACCAGCCATTCCACCACAAAGAGCGTCTCGTCGTCCCGCCGCCCGATTCGGTCAAACATATAGACCAGCAGGGTATCAAATTTCCCGGCCAGGGCATCCTCCCGGATTTCCAGAATGGCGTCCCGCTCTTTCATGGTCAGCTTATACCCGGACACTCCTTTCTCTGAAAATTTCCTGACGACTTCCCACCCTCGTTTCTGGGCAAAGGTTCGGCAGGCAATGCGCTGCATAGGGATGTCGTTTTTTTCCACCTGTCCCAAGTCCGATACGCGGTAAAGGCAATACACTCTGTTCATGGTCATTCCCCTTTCTTGTTGATACCTTTATTCTAAGGGAATCCCGGCCGGCTGGACAGGCGCTTTTTTCCGGCGACTGAGTGCTTCAAACACATAGTGCCAAATGCTGGCCTCAGTTGGAGCGGTCTCAAATGAAACGGTGACGGCGCAGCCTTTGACCGCCGCTTTCAGCACCCGTTTCTGCATATCATATTCTATGTTTTCCATGTTGAATCTCCTTTTCATTTTGTTTAAGTTATATAAAAAAACCGCCCTTTCAGGCGGCTGAGCTTTCAAGTTTAAGCTTTGGGATGCGAACCGAATGGGAGCGCACCCGAGTTACACCCCCAATTATCTCATCAGGCCTTGCACCTCTTTTCGAGGTGCTTTTTCTTTTTTGGGGGTACCATTCAAGTGCGCCTCCGGACGAATGGCATTTTAACGGAATAATATTTGCTTTATGTCTCATTTTTACTTGCTATTATTCCGATAGGTGGATATACTATATGTAAGAGCAATCATTCAGAAACGTGGTGATCCAGTGGAAATTGAAGTGAAGTTCCTATCAACCAAGCAGGCCGCGGAGCAATGGGGCATCTCTGACCGCCGTGTGCGTGTGCTTTGCCAGCAGGGAAAGATTCCGGGTGTCCGGCAACACGGGCGGGCCTATATGATACCGCTAGACGCTGCCAAGCCGGCGGATGGCCGGAGACTGCGGAACAAAACCACATCCGGCCCCTTTGCGGAGGAGTTTGCTAAAATTGATGCCATGAAAGCTGAATTGGACAAACGCCGGCCTCTGACCCAGGGTGAACTGCAACGGCTCCGGGATGAATTCCTGGTGGAGTATACCTACAACTCTAACGCCATCGAGGGCAATACCTTAACTTTGCAGGAAACTGCCCTGGTGCTGGAGGGCATCACCATTGATAAGAAGCCCCTGAAAGATCATCTAGAGGCAGTGGGCCACCGGGACGCGTTTTTGTATGTTCAGGAACTGGTGCAGAATAAGGTGCTTTTTTCGGAAGCAATCATCAAACAAATTCACGCATTAGTGCTTATGGATTGCCCAGAGGATCGCGGCGTCTACCGGCGAATTCCCGTGCGGATCATGGGAGCATATCATACTCCGCCAGACCCAGTGTTGGTGCCTGAGCTGATGGAGAAACTGGTAGCAGAGTTTATGAGCAATAAAAACCTGCACCCCATTGAGCGCGCAGCACTGTTCCATTTAAAGTTTGAGGGCATCCACCCTTTCATCGATGGCAACGACCGCACTGGACGGCTTATTCTAAATTTAATGTTGATGCAAGGTGGTTATCCCCCTATCAATGTAAAGTACGCAGATCGTAGGCGGTATTACGAAGCGTTTAATGCATTTTACCGTGATGGGAATACTCAATTAATGAATAGTATCTTTCTTTCTTCTGCTTATCAGGCATTATTGGACTTGACCCAGAATATTGTTGTAAATCATTAATTAAAGGGGTGCTAGAGAATGATATCTTTTGCGATGTTTAATAATAAAGGTGGCGTTGGAAAAACTACTTTCCTATGCAATCTTGCTGGATATCTACAAAGAGAATGTGGGAAAAAAGTTTTAGTAATCGACGCTGATCCGCAGTGTAACAGTACAACATATGCACTTGATGAGGATTCGTTCTACGACGTATATTATGATCCGAAACGTTTTACAATTAGCGATATTATCCCTCCTCTAAAGCGTGGCAAAGGCTTTATTGACGATTTTACCTCTATTTCTTCTAAAGGATTTGGATTTGATTTGGTTCCGGGGAATCCCACTCTCGCAACCTGCGAGGATTTTTTATCGAGTGACTGGGGAGACGTTTCTAAAGCTGAAATACGTGGTATTCGCACAAATATGCTTTTTATTCACTTCCTTACGCTCTGCCAAAAATATGATTACGTTTTTTTCGATATGGGGCCTTCGTTGGGAGCTATTAACCGTGCAGTTCTCTTGGCATGCGACTATTTCATTACGCCTATGTCATCGGATATTTTTAGCCTATTGGCGTTAGAGAATATAGGGACTTCTATTGACAAATGGCGCACCGATTTCAACGATGCGTTTGAGCGTATAGGCAAGGATGAACAGGACGAAGTAAGAGATCTTAATTGTAAATGCACTATAAAATTTTTAGGTTATATCGAACAACAATATATTACCAAAACTGACTCTGGTACAAAACGGGCTGTTCGGGCATATGAAACAATTTTAAAACAAATTCCAGACACTATGGAAGAAAAGGTTGTCATTCCAATCAACTCCGATAAATTTGGAACAGTTAAATACAAACTTGGCTCTATCCCCAATTTCTATAGTCTAATACCAATGTCTCAAAGTGCGCACAAGCCTATTTTCTCATTAGTAAATGCCGACGGCGTTGTTGGAGCTCATTATCAGAAAGTGAGTGATTTTAAAAAATTAATGCGCGAAATAGCAGATCGCTTTTTTGAGAATCTGGAGGCAATAAAATGATTAATTGGCCCACAGAACTTATTGATGATGTTGCAAAGCGGAAATCCATTCTTTACTTAGGATCCGGGATTTCTGCTACCTCAAAAAACGAGGAAGGGAAGTCCCCCGCTACATGGTGCAAATTTCTACAAAATATTCTTGAACTTCGTCAGGACAAATTGAAAAATTGTCACGATACAATTGCACAACTTCTTGAAAAAGAAAACTATTTGATGGCTTGCGAAGTTATTGTAAAATATTTGGGTGAACGAGATTTCGGAGAATTAGCAGCTAACGAATTTCGACGTCCTGGATATCATCCAAATGAGTTGCATAGCGCAATATTTTCTCTTGATTCTCGGTTAGTTATCACCCCCAACATAGATAAAATATACGATCAATATGCCACAACAAATTCAAATGGCACGGTGATTATCAAAACATATCGTGAAGATATCGCTCGTTACCTAAGGGCGCCAGATTACCTGATCATAAAAGCGCATGGTTCAATTGACGATCCAGAACATATTGTTTTCACACATGGTCAATACAGTCGAGTTCGTAATGAACATGCCGCTTTTTATCGAATGTTAGATGCACTTTTGCTTACAAATACATTTATATTTCTTGGCTGCGGAATATCCGATCCCGATATTCAGCTCGTTTTAGAAAACTTGAATTTTTCATTTCCTGGCTGCCGTCCGCATTACATGGTTCTTCCATCAAATAATACTTCACAGGACGAGTTGGATTGTGTAGCAAGCAATAGAAATCTTGAATTTCTCACATATGAAAATCCAGATGGAACTCACTCGCAACTGCTTGGAAATCTTACAAAACTTGGCGAACAAGTAGAGGCAAAGCGGCAAGAAATTGCGGGCCTGGTTTCTTGGTAGAAACTGATGAATGGCCGCTTATCTTTTTGTATGATTTATACAGTGCTGAGTGCTTTTATTAAGCGCGTCGCTAACCCAAAATGTCCATTGCCCGGACAAGCCTTTGTTCTCAAGGCTTATCTGGGCATCGTTTACATTAGCGGCGGCGCGATACATAGGACCGGGAGATGCCGAAAGAGGCCGCGATCTCGCGCTGGGTCAGGGGCACGGTGCCGCCCAGGCCGTACCGCAGGCGGATGATCTCGGCTTCCCGGGAAGTTAGATTTTCCTGGACCAGAAGGCGGAGCCGCAAGGCGCTGTCCCGGTCGTGGATATCTTCCAGCATGGTGTCGTCCACGCCCACCACATCCATGAGCTGCAGGGCGTTTCCCTCCTTGTCCGTCTCGATGGACTCTGAGAGGGAGACTTCGCCCTGCAGTTTTTTTTGGCTGCGGAAGTACATGAGGATTTCATTTTCAATGCAGCGGGCGGCGTAAGTGGCCAGCCGCGCGCCCTTTTCCGGATTGAAGCTGGAGATGCCCTTGATGAGGCCGATGGTCCCGATAGAGATCAGATCCTCCTGGTCGCTGTTCTGGGTGTAGTATTTTTTGATGATGTGCGCCACCAGGCGGAGATTGCGCTCGATGAGGACGTCCCGGGCCTCCGGGTCGCCCTGGGCGTAGCGCTGAAGATACTCCCGCTCCTCGGCGGCGGAAAGGGGCTTTGGAAAAGAGCCGCCCCCCGACAAACGCAGGGAGAACAGCAGGGTGTTGGCAAACAAAAGCAATGCGGCAGACAGCATACGATCCCTCCTTCCCTCATGTCTATGCGGGGCAGGGAAGTCCCCATGCGGGCCAAATATCCGGCCTTTGCCGGAGAAGGCTGGATGTGTTATACTGGGAGAAACATCCGGAGGGAGGCGGACCGGGGTGGCCTGTTTTGTATATATCCTGCGCTGTGGGGACGGGACGCTGTATACCGGCTCCACCACCGATATCAGCCGCCGGCTGCGGGCGCACCAGAGCGGAAAGGGTGCGAAGTATACCCGCAGCCGCCTGCCGGTCGCCCTGGTCTATCTAGAGCGCGCCGCGGACTGGTCCGCCGCCCTGCGCAGGGAGACGGCCATCAAGCGCCTGCCCCGGAAGAAAAAGCTGGAATTGGCGGCGGGGAGTCCCGTCCCGGGGCTTTGAGCGGACGGCGCGGGGAGCCCCTCTAAATGCAGCAAAAAGCCGCCCGCCGGTTCGGCGGGCGGCTTTTTGCCGCTGTAGCTCTCTTGGGATGCGCCGTTTCCCGGAGCGCACAGGCTCCGGCGGCCGGAAGCAGGGCGCTTCACAAATGGACCAAGCCACGGCCCGCGATCTCCGATTCCGGCCGCGGGGACCGGGCCTGTGCCGGGGATAGGAGGAAGGACGCGCGTCCGGCTCAGTCCTCCTTCAGGTGGATCGTACAGCCGGGCAGACCGTAAAAGGGGTCTGCCATGGTGGGGGAGAGGCCGTCCACCACGCCGGTTTGGACCAGTACGGAGGTGGACTTGAAGCAAAGGGGCAGGATGGGGGCCTGGTCCCGGAGATAGGCGCACAGGCGCTCCATCGCTTCGGCGCGGTCCGCCGCGGCGGCGAAGCCGTCCAGCAGCAGGTCCGTCTGCGGGTCGTTCCAGCCGCCGTAGTTCAATGCGCCGCCGGAGCGCAGCAGCGCCCGCAGGTCCCAGTTGGCGGGGAGCTTCACCTCGCCGTAGTAAAGGTCGAAATTTCCTGCGGCCAGGGCCGCGGTGTATTCCGCCCAGGGCAGCGCCTGGACCTCCAGCTTCAAATCGAAGGCGGAGAGGGCCTCCGCAAGATAGTCCGCCACGGCGGTCTTAAAGCTGTTTTCCGTGTTGACCAGCAGCGTGACGGTGCGGGGAGTCCCGGCGTTCAGCCCCGCGGCGGTCATGGCGGAGGAAAAGGCGTCGTAGGAATAGACCTCCTCCAGTCCGGCGGGATACAGGGGGGAGCGCGGCGAGACGGGGAACTGGGCCGCGGCCCCGTGGCCGGAGAGAAAGGCGCTGACCACCGTGCTGCGGTTCACGCCCTGGCTCAGGGCCCGCCGCGCCGCCGCGCTGTCGAAGGGGGCGCGGCGGGTGTTGAAGCCCACATACTGAAAAACGGTGGTGTCCGCCTCCCGGAAGGTGACGCTGCCGCTGACGGAGATGGGCGTAGCGCCCGTCAGGTCCGCCGTGATAAGGTGCACGTCGTGGGAGGCAAACTGATAGAGCATGATGTCCGCCGTGTCCGCCCGGGAAAGCCCGATGCGCTCCGTGGGCTGCCTGCCGCCCCACCAGGCGGGATTTGCCGCCAGACAGGGGCCGCCGTCCGTGGTGTAATAATAGGCGCCGGTGCCCACGGGGGCGCGGCTCGTCTCAGTGCCCGCCTTGACGATGGGGATGTCCAGCAGGGCGGGAAGGCCCGTGTCCGGGCCGGAGAGCGTGATCTGCACCATGCCGTCCCCGGCGGCGACGGAGACCACATGGGAGAGACGGGCTTGGTAGCGCGCCGAGGTCATGGCCCGGCGGAGCGTCATCGCGGCGTCGTTCCCGGTGAGGGCCGTGCCGTCGGAAAAGGTCACGCCGGAGCGGAGGGTGAAAACATAGGTGAAGGAGGCGGCGTCATAGGTATAGCCGTCGCAAAGGCGGGGCTGGGGCTCCAGGGCTTCGTCCAACTCGAACAGGCCCTCATAGAGCAGCGCGCCCACCACCTGCTGCATTCCGTCGGCACAGGTGACGGGGTCCAGCGTCTCGTCGGGGTCATAGGGCAGAGTGAAGGTCTCCGGCAGGATGGGACGGGATTCCTCCTCCGGCTCCTCCTCCATGGAGGGAAGAGGGCCGGTCTCCGGCTCGGCGTCCTCCATCCAGCAGCCGGAAAGCAGCAGCGCCGGCAGAAGGCACAGCGCGCCCAGCCGTTTCCACAGGCGTTTTTTCATAGGCGCATCTCCTCCGGGTCCAAAGCGATCATCGCCGCCTGCACGCCTCTGGCCTCTCCCATCCTCCGGTGGGACCAGAACCAGTCCGGACGGCAGGCGGTGCAGAGGCCGCACATGTCGATGTTTTCCGGGAGGACGCCGGAGCGGAGCAGCCACTGGCGGTTCAGCCCGGCCAGGTCCACATGCCACTTCGGCCCCCGGAACTCCAAATAGGGCTCCGCCTCGTCCCCCAGGGCGGCGCGCATGGCGGCGGGCACGTCGCCGTCCGTCTCAAAGCAGCAGGGACCGATACAGGGGCCCACAGCGCAGCGCAGGCGGCCGGGCCGCGCTCCGTAGGCCCGTTCCAGCGCCTGGACCGTTTTTTCCACGATCCCGGCGGCGCAGCCCCGCCACCCGGCGTGGACGGCCCCGGCACAGCGGGCGGCCGGGTCGTAAAGCAGCAAAACGCCGCAGTCGGCGGAGAAGACCGTCAGAGGAAGGTCCGGCTGGTTGGTAATGAGGGCGTCCGCGGTGTAGTCCCGCTCCCAAAGCAGGCCTTTGCCCGCGTCGCCGGCGGTGACGGTGCGGACCGTGGTTTCGTGGACCTGTCTGCTGAGGACGGTCCGGGCGGGGTCCACGCCGATGACGGCGCAGAAGCGGCGGTAATTCTCCGCCGTGTCGGCGTCCTCGCCGCCCCGTCCCACGCCCAGGTCCAGGGAGTCGCGGGGGGGCGGGGACACGCCGCCCGGCCGGGTGGAAAAGCCGTGCCGGACCCCGGAGAGCAGGGAGGAGGTCAAATAAGCGAGGCCGTTTTGTTCATGGGTGAGAAAAGGCATGGGGACCTCCGAAAGTCAATCTTGTTTGTCGGCCGCTTCGTGGGCGGTCCCCCCGTGCCGGACATAGAGCCGGCCGGAGAGCGGCGGGGGGAGGCCGGCGCGGCCCAGGAACAGCGGGATAAACCAGCCGCTGAACATGCCGATGGACAGGGCGCCCAGAGACAATAGAGTTCCGGTCAACATCATAGCGGGGCCGCAGAGCATTTCTTCGACTTCCGCAAAAGGACCAGGACCCCGCCGCGTTCATTTATGAGTATGCCGCCTCGTAAAGAAAATACCCCCTGCCCTCCGGCAGGAGAACAGGGGGGCGCGTTTTAAGGCTGGCAGGATGGACCCCCAGTCTCCCGTCCCGCGCCCGCGGGCGCAGGTAAGAGGGGGTGGGGAATCCACGGTCCTCCCCTCCGGACAACGGCCCTATCCCGCGCCCGCAGGCGCAGGGGAGGGGGGCTAGGGGGGACCGCGGTCCCCCCAGTTCTTACGCCCGCAGGCGGAAGAAGAAATTTCAATTATTTTCGGCAGGACATGCGCCTGCCGAAAATACCCCGGCTCCAGCCGCCTGGGGCGGCGTTCACCAGTGACCGGCGTCACTGGTGGCGGGGGAGGTCGAGGGGGAGCCTGCTCCCCCTCGAATCAGTCCTCGTGGTACTCCTTGCAGTCGCACTGCTTCCACTTCTTACCGCTTCCGCAGGGGCAGGGGTCGTTGCGGCCGATCTTGGTGACCTTCCGGGGCTGCTTCTTCGGCGCGGCGCCGTCGCCGCCCACGTTTTCCACCATGCCCTTGGCCACGCGCTCGCGCTTGACCTCCTCGTTGCTCTTCAGCCGCACGGAGAACATCCGGCGGACCGTCTCGTTTTGAATGGCGGAAACCATCTCCTCAAACATGGTGAGGGACTCCTGCTTGTAGGCGATGACGGGGTCGGTGTTGCCGTAAGCCCGCAGACGGATGCCCTGCTTGAGGTCGTTCATGGCGTCGATGTGGTCCATCCAATACTCGTCCACCACCCGCAGCATGATGACCCGCTCCAGCTCCCGCATGATGGCGGGGGTGATCTCGGCCTCCTTGGCGGCGTAGGTCTTTTCCGCCTCGGCGCAGAACATGTCGATGAAGTCCTGCTCGGTCTTTTCCGCCAGGTCGTCCTCGCTCAGGCGAAACACGCCCTTGGCGAAGTACATGCCCTCCAGGCCGCGCATCATCTCCCGGTAGCCCGCCAGGTCCAGGGTCTGGAGCTCTCCGAAGGCCAGGGCCACGTGGTCGGTGATGGAGGAGCGCATCATGCTCAGCACGGTCTCCTTGAGGTCCTTGCCGTCCAGCACCTCCTTGCGCTGGCCGTAGATGATCTCCCGCTGCTTGTTCATCACGTCGTCGTATTCCAGCACGGATTTCCGGGACTGGAAGTTCCGGGACTCCACGGTGGTCTGGGCGTTTTCGATGGCCTTGGTGAGCATCTTGTTTTCAATGGGGGTGTCCTCGTCCAGGTCGAACCGCTCCATCATGTTGGTGATGCGGTCGCCGCCGAAGAGGCGCATCAAATCGTCTTCCAGGGAGATATAGAACCGGGTCTCGCCGGGGTCGCCCTGGCGGCCGGCGCGGCCGCGGAGCTGGTTGTCGATCCGGCGGGACTCATGGCGCTCGGTGCCCAGAATGAACAGGCCGCCGGCGGCGCGGACTTTCTCCGCCTCCTGGTTCGTAACGGCCCTGTGTTCCGCCATCTTCTCTGCAAACAGCGCGCGGGCTCTGAGGATTTCCTCGTCCTGCGTCTCTGCATAACCGGTGGCCTCGGCGATCAGCTCCTCGGAGAAGCCGGCTTTTTTCAGATCGTTCTTGGCCATATAC
>JAEXWS010000115.1 GCA_023406225.1 Bacillota bacterium
TCCCTGAGTTCCTCCCTGAAGGGCATGCTGGTCCCCATCTGCGCCTATGTGGTCATGGCGGTCTCCCTGAATCTGACCGTGGGCGTTCTGGGCGAGCTGAGCCTGGGCCACGCGGGCTTCATGAGCATCGGCGCCTTCACCGGCGTCACCGTGTCGGTCCTGCTCCAGGACGCCCTCCCCTCCGCCCCCCTGCGCCTGGCGGCGGGGATGCTGGCAGGCGCGGCCTTCGCCGCCCTGGCGGGCTTTCTGATCGGCATCCCGGTCCTGCGGCTCAAGGGCGACTATCTGGCCATCGTGACGCTGGCTTTCGGGGAGATCATCAAAAGCATCTTCAACAACCTCTATGTGGGCGCGGACAGCCGCGGCCTCCAATGGAGCCTTCTCAGCGACAAGACGGCCCTGGCGGAGGATGGCAAGCTCATCATTGCAGGACCCATGGGCATTGGCGGCATCCAGAAGATCGCCAGCTTCACCGCCGGGTTCGTTCTGGTGCTGCTGACGCTGGCGGTGGTCTTCCACCTGGTGAACAGCCGGGCGGGTCGGGCCATCATGGCCATCCGGGACAACCGCATCGCCGCCGAGAGCGTGGGGCTGAACATCACGAAGTACAAGATGATGGCCTTCGTGGTCTCCGCCGCCCTGGCGGGCGCCGCCGGGACCCTTTTCGCCTCCAACTACTCCACCATCGTAGCCAACAAGTTCGACTTCAACACCTCCATCCTCATCCTGGTGTTCGTGGTGCTGGGCGGCCTTGGCAACATGCTTGGCTCCGTGGTGGCCGCCGCGGCCCTCACCATCCTGCCGGAGGCCCTGCGCCAGTTCGCGGACTACCGGATGCTGGTGTACGCCGTGGTGCTGATCCTGGTGATGCTGGCCACCAACAACCCCGCCATGCGGGCGGCTCTGGGCCGTCTCCGCGGCGCCGTTCCCGGCGGAAAACGCAGAAAGGAGGCCGTTTGATGTTTGGAAAGCTGATCCCCGTCCCCTCCGGCAGCATGATCCCGGAGCGGGACATGGACAAAAGCCCTATTCTGGAGTGCATCAACCTGGGCATCAAATTCGGCGGCCTGGCCGCCGTGGAGAATTTCGACCTGACCATCGGCCGCACGGAGATCGCGGGCCTCATCGGCCCCAACGGCGCGGGCAAGACCACGGTGTTCAACCTGCTCACCAAGGTCTACCAGCCCACCAAGGGCACCATCCTTCTGGACGGACGGGACACCCACGGCATGTCCACCGCCCAGGTGAACCGGGCGGGCGTCGCCCGGACCTTCCAGAACATCCGCCTCTTCCAGGCCCTCACCGTGGAGGAGAACGTGAAGGTGGGCATGGACGCCCAGATGCGCTACAGCATGTGGAGCGGCCTCTTCCGCCTCCCCGGCTACTGGAAGGAGGAGAAGGTGGCCCACGACCGGGCCATGGAGCTTTTGAGCCTTTTCGACATGCAAAACCTGGCGAACGCCAAAGCCGGCTCCCTGCCCTACGGCGCCCAGCGCCGCCTGGAGATCGTCCGTGCCCTGGCCACCAACCCGGCCCTGCTGCTGCTGGACGAACCGGCGGCGGGCATGAACCCCTCGGAGACGGCGGAGCTGATGGAGAACATCCGCAAGATCCGGGACACCTTCCAGATCGCCATCCTGCTCATCGAGCACGACATGAACCTGGTCATGAACATCTGCGAGGGCATCTGCGTGCTGAACTTCGGCCGCGTCATCGCCAAGGGAAGCCCCGCGGACATCCAGGCGGATCCGGCGGTCATCGAGGCGTATCTGGGCAAGAGAAAGGAGGCGTGACGGCATGGAACCGATCTTACAGGCCGAGGACCTGAACGTTTATTACGGCAGCATCCACGCCATCAAGGGCGTCTCCTTTCAGGTGTATCCCGGGGAGATCGTCACGCTGATCGGCGCCAACGGCGCGGGGAAATCCACCACGCTGAACACCGTCTCCGGCCTGCTGCACAGCCGCACCGGGGGCGTGTCCTTCCTGGGCGAGCCCCTGGCAAAGGTCCCGCCCCACAAAATCGTCTCCCGGGGGCTGGCCCTGGTGCCGGAGGGACGGCGGGTCTTTCTCCAGATGACCGTGCAGGAGAACCTGGACATGGGGGCGTACACCCAGTCCAACGTGGCGGCGGACCTGGAGCAGGTCTACGAGCAGTTCCCCCGCCTGCGGGAGCGCCGCCGCCAGGTGGCGGGCACTCTCTCCGGCGGCGAGCAGCAGATGCTGGCCATGGGGCGGGCGCTGATGAGCCGCCCCAAACTGCTGATGCTGGACGAACCCTCCATGGGTCTCGCCCCCATCCTGGTGGAGCAGATCTTCGAGATCATCCAGAACCTCCACAGGACGGGCACCACCATATTGCTGGTGGAGCAGAACGCCCAGGCGGCGCTCAGCGTCGCGGACCGGGGGTATGTGCTGGAGACCGGAAAGGTGGTCACCTCCGGCACCGGAAAAGAGCTGCTGGACTCGCCGGAGATCAAAAAGGCCTATCTCGGCGGGTGAGATACATTATATATAGTAGAAGGACCGGCCCCTTTGCCAGGGGCCGGTCCCGTCGTTTAAGCAAGAATCAGATCCCCGTCCTTCACCCAGCCCGCCTTCCGGCAGAGTTGGTTGATGAGCGGGCAGATCACCGCGGGGAGCACGAAGGAGACCAGGACCAGCCCCGCCCAGTCCAGCGCCGTGGGGACAATGGCGGCCGCGCCGTTGGCGATGGCGGCCTCGCTGGGGGAGACCCAGCCGGTCCAGACGCCGAGCTGTCCGCACAGTCCGCAGGTGCCCATGCCGGAGTTGATGGCCGCGCCGTTCATTTGAAGTTTGAACAGGCAGGTGGCGATGGGGCCCGTGATGGCGGCCGTGACGGTGGGCGCGATCCAGATGCGGGGGTTTTTCACGATGTTGGGCATTTGCAGCATGGAGGTGCCGAGACCCTGGCTCACCAGGCCGCCCCAGCGGTTTTCCCGAAAGCTCATGACGGCAAAGCCCACCATCTGGGCGCAGCATCCCGCCACGGCCGCGCCGCCCGCAAGGCCCGTCAGTCCCAGGACCGAACAGATGGCGGCGGAGGAGATGGGCAGCGTCAGGGCCACGCCCACCAGCACGGACACCAATATCCCCATAAAGAAGGGCTGCAATTCCGTCGCCCGCATGATGAGCTGGCCGAAGGCGCTGGCCGCGGCCCCGATGGGCGGCGCGATGACCCAGGCCGCGCCGATGCCGACCAGTGTGGTGACGATGGGCGTCACCAGAATATCCACCTTCGTCTCCTTGCTGACGGCCTTGCCGCACTCGGCGGCGATGATCGCCACGAACAGCACCGCCAGCGGCCCCCCCGCCTTGCCCAGGGCGTTGCAGGCGTATCCCACCGTGGCCAGGGAGAAGAGCACCAGCGGCGGCGCCTGAAGGGCGTAGCCGATGGCCACGGCCATGGCCGCGCCGCTCATGAAGGAGGCCATGCCGCCGATGGTATAGCCCACGCCGTTGATCTCCATGATCTGAGCCGTCAAAAAGCCGATGTGGAACTGGGCGCCGACGGTATTCAAGATCGTGCCGATGAGCAGCGAGCAGAACAGGCCCTGGGCCATGGCGCCCAGCGCGTCGATGCCGTACCGCTTGGCGGAGAATACGATATCCTTCCGCTTCAAAAACGCTTTTACCTGATTCATGGGAGACACCTGCTTCTTATGTAATAAAATGTGGTTTACAGATGTCAAGACACCTGTAAACCACATCATACGCACTTGTTATGGATTTGTCAACCCTTTTCTCAGCCATCCAGGACCTCGGTGAACTCCGCGCAGAGGTTGGGGCGGCAAACGTCCAAAATCATGGGCAGTCCCCCCTCCCGAAAGCGCTTGTCCAAGCCCTCCATGCCGTATTTCAGCTTGTACTCGATCTCCTCCTTGTAAGCGGGGATGACGCCGTACAGCTTCAGCCGGCAGCCGTCGTCCGCCTCCAGGCCGCCCAGGTCCCCGCCGCTCCAGGAGAGGACCATGCCGCCGAAGCCCACGCCCTCGCACAGCGGACTGTAATCCGGACCATTGGGCATGGTGTGACCAAAGCCCAGCCAAGTGTGGTATTCATGGGGAAACCGGGCCAGGAATTTCAGCATTCGAATGGGCCAGTAGGCCGATTCCGGCAGGTCCCGGTCCAGGCCGCCGGTCCTGCCAAAATCCCAGTCCCCCGGCAGGAAGAGATAAAGTTCCGCGTATTTCAGGTCCTCCCGGTCCGCGATCTCCCCGGGCAGCGTCATGGGCAGGTCGCTCATACCGGTGGTGTA
>JAEXWS010000116.1 GCA_023406225.1 Bacillota bacterium
CCGGTAGTTCCGGGGCAGGCGCAGGGCCACCAGGATGGGGTCCCAGTTGCTGGCGTGGTTGGGGCACAGCAGCGCGCCGCCCTTGGGCAGCTTCTCCAGGCCCTCCACCGTCGCGGGGAACAGCACCGAGACGAGCATCCGCCCCAGCACGTACACAAACGAAAAAAAGCGGTTCAGCGGCTTCATGTTCTCTCCTTGATGATCTGGAGCAGCGCTTCCTCACTCTGGCGGAAATCCAGCTCCGTGGTATCCAGCAGGACGGCGTCCTCCGCCTGCCGCAGGGGCGCGGCGGCCCGGTGGGAATCGTTCCAGTCCCGCTCCTCGATCTCTTTGAGGATCGTCTCATAGGGCTGCGGCGTTCCCCGCCGTTCCAGCTCCAGCATCCGCCGCTTGGCCCGGGCCGGCGCCGAGGCGGTCAAAAATACCTTCACATCCGCGTCCGGCAGCACCACCGTTCCGATATCCCGTCCGTCCATGACCACGCTGTGGGTCTTTGCCAACTGGCGCTGCATGTCCAGCAGATAGGCCCGCACGGCCGGGTGGGCGGAGACTGCGGAGGCGTACAGCGACACCTCCGGCAGGCGGATGTCCGTCGTCACGTCCTCTCCGTTCAGCAGCATGTGCTGAAGGCCGTCGTCCCCATAGACCAGCTCCACCCGCACGTCGGGCAGCAGCGCCTCCACAGCCCCGGCGTCCTTGGGGTCCACGCCGCAGCGCAGCGCATGGCAGCCGATGGTGCGGTATATGGCTCCGGTATCCACGTACAGGCAGCCCAGCTTTCCGGCGACGCTCCGGGCAAGCGTGCTCTTTCCCGCGCCGGAGGGTCCGTCAATGGCGATGGCGATGGTTTTCATGGATGCTCTCTCCTGTTATTCGTCGTTCCGCGCCGCGGCAAGACCCGCCGCCCGGCCTGTGGCCCACGCGATCTGCAGATTGAATCCGCCGGTGTAGGCGTCCACATCGATCAGCTCTCCCGCAAAGTATAATCCCTTTACAAGCTTTGACATCATGGTTTTGGGGTCGATCTCAGAGACCTTGACGCCGCCGGAGGTCACGATGGCGTCCGTCACCGGGCAGGGGCCCGCCACGGCAATGGGAAAATGCTTCAAAAGCCGCAGCAGCGTCTGGCGCTGGGCCCTGGTGAGGTCGTGGACCTTCTGGCGGGGCGGGATCTCCGACAGCGCCACCATGACCGGAATGAGCTTTTGAGGCAGCAGGTCGTCCAGGGCGTTGCAGAAATCGTGGTTGCAGTATTTTTCAAAATCCGACAGCAGCCGCTTATCCAGAGCCGCCTCGTCCAGTGCCGGCTTCAGATCCAGCTCCAGCCGATAGGCCTTTTTGTCAAAATGGCGCATGTGGGCGGAGGCGGACAAGACCAGAGGACCGCTGACGCCGAAATGGGTGAACAGCAGCTCGCCAAAATCCGTATATACGATCTTCTTCTCCTCAAACACCGTCAGCCCCACGTTCCGCAGGCTCAGGCCCTGGAGCTCCCGGCAGCCGCCATAGTCCCGCAGGGGCACCAGGGAGCCCTGGAGCGGCGTCACCGTGTGTCCGGCCTCCCTGGCCAGACGGTGGCCCTCTCCTGTGGAGCCGGTGGCGGGATAGCTGACGCCGCCGGTGGCCAGGATCACGGCGTCCGCCGGATAATCCCGCCGCTCGCCCCGCACGGCGCAAACCGCGCCGTCCGCGATGTCCAGCGCCGCCGCCCGGTCCCGGACCAGGGCCACCTTCAGCGCCCGCAGGCGCTTTTCCAGCGCGGCGCTTACGTCAAAGGAGCGGTCCGAAACCGGAAAGACCCGGTTGCCCCGTTCGGTTTTCAGCGGAACGCCCAGGCTTTCAAAAAACGCCATGGCGTCCCGTCCGTCAAAGGCGGAAAAGGCGCTGTAGAGAAACTTGCCGTTCCCCGGCACGTTTGCCAGCAGCGTCTGGAGGTCCGCGTTATTCGTGACATTGCACCGGCCCTTGCCGGTGATGTTCAGCTTTTTTCCCAGCCGCTCGTTGGGCTCCAGCAGGGTGACGGAAGCCCCCTGCTCCGCCGCGCAGATGGCGGCCATCATCCCGGCGGCCCCGCCGCCGACCACGGTAATTCGTTTACTCATCATCCATCTTTCCGAACACGCCGTACTCGTTCCAGATATCCTCCAGGTCCCCGAAGGTGTTGGAGACGTCCTTCCCCATCCGGCAGCCGATGGCCACCAGTAAGGCGTTGACCAGGGACAGCGGCGCCACCATGGAATCCACAAAGGAGATCATCTCGCTGGGGGCCAGCAGCGCCGCGTCGGACATCTGATACAGGGGCGAGAGCTCGTTGTCCGTGATGGCGACGATGGTCGCGCCCCGGTCCTGTGCGAATTTGACGGTGTTCATGGTCACTTTGGAATAGCGGGGAAAGCTGATGGCAAGCAGCACGTCCCCCTCGCCGATGCGGAAGAGCTGTTCAAAAATCTCTCCGGCGGCGTTGGACTGGACCAGCGTCACGTTTTCAGACAGCAGGTGCAGATAAAAATTCAGATATCCCGCCACGAACGAAGAAGAGCGCACGCCCAGGATATAGAGGTGCTTGCACCCCATCACAAGGCTCACCACCTTGTCGAACTCCCCCCGGTCCGCCTCGTCCACCACCATCCGCAGCTTGTCCATGTCGGACTGCATGACGGTGGCAAGCAGGTCCTGGCCGGAGAGCCGGTCCCCCGCCTGCTGGATGCGCTGGGTAGAGGTCAGGCGGCTGCGGATCATCTCCTGCAGCGCCCGCTGCATGCTGGGATAGCCGTCGTAGCCGAGCTCCGATGCGAAGCGTACCACCGTGGACTCGCTGACGCCCACCAGCTTGCCCAGCTTGCTGGCGGTCATGAACGCGGCCTTGTCGTAATTTTGCAGAATATAGCCCGCGATCCGCTTTTGGCCCTTGGAAAAGCCGGCCATATTGCTCTCAATGGTATGTAAAATGCTCTTTGCCACGCCTGGTTCCTCCGTTAATCCTGCCCCGTTTTGTGAGGCGCGCGCATACGCGCGAACGTTTCCTGCGGTATTGTACCACAAATCTCGGAAGAATCAAACGATTTTTGCAAGTTTTTTTTGGGGACTTGCAAATTTTAAATGTGGACGCGCGCAAAAATAGCCGCTTGCGCGGCTATCCCGGACAGCGGGCCTACGTCCGCAGCGCGGCCACTTCCTCTGCCGTTAAGTACCTCCACCGGCCCTCCGGCAGGTCCCCCAGGTCCAGGGTGTGTTCCCGCACCCGCCGCAGACGCTTCACCGCCAGGCCGCACCGGGCGCACATCCGGCGTATCTGCCGGTTTTTCCCCTCGTGGATGGTGATGGACAGCTCCGCCGTGGTCCCGCTCTGCCGCAAAAGCCGCACCTGGGCAGGCCGGATGGGCTCGCCCCGCAGGTCCCGGACGGCGGAAAGCCGCTCTGCGGCTCCGTCCACCGGACCGCGGACCGTGACAAAATAGGTCTTGGACACCTCGTGGCTGGGGTGCAGCAGGCGCTGGGTCAGTCCGCCGTCGTTGGTCAACAGCAGCAGCCCTTCGGAATCCAGGTCCAGCCGGCCCACGGGATAGACCCGCGCGCCGCAGTCCGCCACCAGCTCCGCCACCGTGGGCCGTCCCTGCTCGTCAGAGAGGGTGGTCACGTAGCCCCGTGGCTTATTCAGCATCAAATATACAAAACCGGGCCGGGCGCTCAGCGGCTTTCCATCCACCAGGACCCGGTCCCGGTCCGGGTCCGCCCGCATTCCAAGCTCCGCCGGCGCGCCGTTGACCGTCACCCTTCCGGCGGCGATATAGTCCTCCGCCGTCCGGCGGGAACAGATCCCGGCCGCGGACAGCAGCTTTTGCAGTCGCTCTTCCATCTCTCTCCTTATCCGGGCAGTCCCTGCTTCAGCAAGCTGATAGCCGGCTCCATCTCAGGCATCACGCTCTGGCCGCACAGCAGGCCCACGCGGCCCACTTCCCTGCCGTCCACCGTAAATACCGCCTCGCCCACCTCTGTTCCGGCGGTGATGGGCGCGGTCAGCTTTCCGTCCACTTCCACCCGCGTCTCCAGCCGCTCCCCCTGCGCCAGGGGCCAGGCAAAGCTGTCCGCCGCCACCAGGGGGACCGTTTTCGCCGTGCCACCGCGGACCTCGGCCCGTTGGACCACCTGGCCCAGCGTGGCCGCCCGGCGGGCGGGATAGGCCGTGAAGCCGTATTCGTAGAGGGACTGGTGGTCGGCCCAGTCGTTGCCGTCCTGGAGCGTCACCGCCACCAGCCGCTGGCCGTTTCGCTGGGCGCAGCTCACCAGGGTCCTGCCCGCCGCCTTCGTATAGCCCGTCTTGAGCCCGATGCAGCCGTCCATATAGTTGAGAAGCTTGTTGTGGTTCGTCATGGTGCGCCCGCCGATGGTGACGGTGCGGGTGGAGGCGATGCGCACCAGCGTCTCGTTCTCCACCGCCGCCGCGGCCAGACGGGCCATGTCCCGGGCGGTGGAATAATGGTGCTCGTCGTCCAGGCCGTTGGGGTTGGCGAAGGAGGAGCCGGTCATCCCCAGCTCCTTGGCCTTGGCGTTCATCAGCGCCACGAATCCCGTCTGGCTGCCGCCCACCGCGTCCGCAACGGCCACTGCGGCGTCGTTGCCGGAACAAAGCAGCAGGCCGTACAGCAGCGCTTCCAGCGTGAGCTGCTCCCCCTCTTTCAAATACATGGAGGAGCCCTCGGTCAAGGTGGCCTCCCGCTTCACCGTGACGGTGGCGGAGAGGTCCCCCTCCTCGATGGCCACCAGCGCCGTCAATATCTTGGTGGTGCTGGCGATCAGCATTTTGGCGTCTGCGTTCTGCTCATACAGGACCCGCCCGCTGTCCACATCCACCAGGATGGCGGAGGAAGCGGACGTACCGACGGCGCCCGCCTGCTGGGGGAAACTGCTGCACAAGACCAAAACCGCCATCAGGCAGCTTACAAAAGGGCGGACATGCCTGGACAACGACCATCACCTCGCAAATCGTGATGATGGTAGTATACCCGCCTCAGCCCGGTTCTTTTTCCTGCTTTTTGTCGAAATATTTTTCCACTTTATCCATGATATCCGGCACCATCTCCACCACGCGGTCCACAGTCGACACAGGCGGCACCGCCACGGGCAGCACCCGGGTCACGCCGTCCTTGATGACCAAAAAGGCCACCGGCGCGATCTTCACCCCCGCCGCGCTTCCGCCGCCAAAGTTCTCCTTGGGGGTGGTCTTGCCGTAATCTCCGCCGCCGCTTCCAAAGCCGAAGCTGATTTTTGAAATGGGGATCAGCGTCACTCCGTCGGGCGTGACGATCGGCTCTCCCACGATGGTATTGGTGTCCGCCATCTCGTGGATCTTCTCCATGGTGGAGCGCATCAGGTCGTTCAGCGGGCTCTTTTTTTCCATTGGATCGTTCATAGCGTTCGTCCTTTCTTTTTGACCGCGGTCAAAATGCCATGCGCCGCCCAGGGGCGCCTCTGAAATCCAAGGCATGGCCCCAAAGGGGCCGATGCCGCGCATAATCTCTTACGCCGCAGCCGTGGGGGCGTCCTCCGCCCTGGGCGCGGCGGGCGGCTGCGTATGCC
>JAEXWS010000126.1 GCA_023406225.1 Bacillota bacterium
CGGATGCAGATGTGCTGCACGCCGGGACCGTGGCGGTCCAGGTACTCCCGGAACAGGCTGCGGTTCTGGGCGGGGGAGATCATTTCCAGCTGCACGCCGTTTTCAAAGGCCGCGGCGGCCATGAAGATGCCGTACTGCCCGATGTACGCCCCGTCCAGATAGTAGTCGTCGATGGGAAGCGTCATCCCGCCTTCCGCAAAGGAGGGGTCACCCTCCACCGCGCCGAAGCGCAGATTCAAAAGCGGTCCGACGCCCAGCTCTTCCGTGAGCACCTGCGCGGCCCTGCCGAGATCGGGCACCACCAGCGCCACCTGAGAGATCTCGGAAAAGAGCGGTTCCTTCATATGCGAACTCCTTCCTCGTTTATTCCCGCGGGGCGGTTCCCGCGGCTTTTTGGATCGTGCCATTATTTTAGCATCGGCTTTTCCCGTTGTCATTGTGCCGGCGGTCCATTTTAAAGGCTCAAACGGAATAACGGATTGGGCGGTTGGGACCTGTTCATCCGGAAGAGAAATCCATTATAATGATGCCGGGATCAAATTCCGGCCGGGATATGGGGCCGATAGGAAATCCAACAAGTATGACAAGTAAAGGAGCGGTCGAATAATGAGCCATCAAGTTGCGCCGTTGACGCCGGAGCAGGAGGCACGCTGGTATTCCAAATTTTTTTATGAGACGTTTCCGCCGAACAGGGAGGCGATGGAAGAGATCGGGGATAACGGTCCCATCGGCCTTGAACATGCCTTCTCTGTTGAGCAGCGCACGCGTGTTTTGGATGAGGGATATCATGCCCGCGAGCGGGGCTGGCAGGTCATGCCGGATGGTACGGTTTTTGTGCAGGGCATGCTGTTTATGAAGGACGTCACGCCTGAAATGTTCCAGTGGTGGTTTGCCTGGATGCCGGCGGACCCGCTGCGGATGCGCATCTGGGACCCCACGGACCATTACGGCATGTACGTCAGCGACGACACTGCAAAGCGGATCTGCGACCCGGCGCTGACGGTGCCCCAGCGCATCCACGGCAATCAGCTCTTCGCCGTGGAGGACAACGGCACCGGCTATGAGTCCGACCGCTTTTCCTACAAAAAGCTGAATTTCCGCCATCCCTGCGATTTTGGCTTCACCCCGCGGCAAATTGCGGAGCAAGAGGCCAAAGGCGCCACTGTCACCGTGGCCATGAGCGGGCCCAGGGACGGGGAGTATGCCAGCAGCTTTGTGCATTACGCCCGCCCGGTGAAGGGCGGCTGCGAGGTCCGAAGCTGGTTTTTCGTGGGATACAAGATGATGGAGGGGCGGCTGGTCAAAACGATGGCGGACGGGATGCCCCGGGAGGCGCTGGAGCAGATCGGCACGGGACTGACGCTCCACTGTCTTCGGGAATACAGCAACCTCTCCCACCTTTTGCCGGCGCTTTACGCAAAGCACGGCGGCCATGTGGACACGCCGGAGGAGTATGAGGCATACCGCTGCCGGTTGGAATTCTGAAGCCCGCCCTTTCCGCGAAAAACCGGCACAAGCTGCCGGTTTTTTGCATTTCAATGGCTTTTCACGCAAAAGGGCGGTATAATGAAAACAACGATCAACATAGGGGAGATGGACATGGACATTGGATCGCTTTTGAAGCAGTTTCCTCTGCGCACGTTTTCAAAGACCCTGCTGCCCCGTCCGGCGGCCCAGGTGGACGCGGTGCTGCTGCTGGAACCGGAGCAGACGCTTGAGGCCCGTTACCTGTATGTGGGACGCGCTGAAAATCTCCCGCCCCGGGGGCCGGAGGGCGTTCCTGCGGGGAATCTGATTTTGGACCGTCTCCCTTCAAAGCCCTGGCTGGACGCCTGCAACATCGCCGTTTTGCAGTCGCCGGAGGCTCTGCTCCCGGTATTCAACGCGCTGCACCGGCAGATGGTCCGGCGGCAGCAAACGGTCCTCCAGCTCAACCAGATGTTCTCCGTGCTGCTGACCCATGAGGGGATGCAGGACCTGATCCGGCGGGCGTCGGAGCTGCTGGGGAACCCGCTCCTTTTGATGGAGCGCGGCGGCGGTTTTCTGGCTTTTCAGGATCGGCTGCCCCAGAGCGGGGCGGACACGATCCATATCTCCCGCCTGCGCGGCGAGCTGGACCGCGCCGCCATGGCGGAGGAGCACATCCGTCTGCTGAACGCTTCCGGCGTGACTGGCCGGATGTCTCAAACCCGCGCCTGCCAGCTCTACTTTGACGAATATCTCGGCTGCACCGCCGCCATCGCGCCCATCATCGTGGGGAATGTGGAGGTGGCTTGGCTGCACGCGGTGGAGTTTTGCAGACCGTTTGATGAGGCGGACTTGGAATGCCTGTCCATTCTTACGAAGCAGCTCTCGCAGGAGATGCAGAAAAACAACTTTTTTGCCGGCAGGAGCAAAAACGGCCGGGACTATTTTCTGCTGGAGCTTCTGGAAACGCCCCACCCCAGCGAGACCGTGATCCGGAGACGGATGGAGGCCCTGCATATCAAGCCCATGCGGCAGCACCGCCTGGCGGTGCTGTCCTTTCCCGCGGGCTGCGCCTCGGAGGCGGGATTCGGCGCGCTGGAGAGCCAGCTTGGACAGGTTTTGAGCGGCTGCATGTGGACGGCGTTTCAAGAGCGGTTCGTGATCCTCTTTTCATATGAGGACGAGGCGGACATTCCGGCCAGAACGAAAGCCGTGCTCCGCCGCACGGCGATCACCAATCACATGACGGTGGGCATCAGCGGCGGTTTTTCCAGACTGTCCGACATCCAGCGGGGCTACCGCCAGGCGCTGACGGCGGTCCGCCTGGGCAGAAAATTTCCCATCACATACAACACGGGCCGCCCGGTTTGCGAATACTACCAGTATGCGTTTTTGGACATGCTGGAAAAATGCGGCCGGGACGACGATTTGCTGCAATACTGTGCGCCGATGCTGCTGCGTCTGCTGGACTACGATCAAAAGAACGGCACGGACCTGATGAACACGCTGTTTGAATATCTGGAAAACTCCCGGAGCATCGCCCAGACGACGGCCGCGCTGTATATCCACAAAAATACCCTGCTGAACCGGCTCGGCCGCATCCGGGCCATCATGGACTGCGACCTGAGCAACAGCTGGGACCGTTTTTTGCTTTCACTGTCCTACCGGATACTCATTTACCGGAACATCTACCGCCCCAACAGCGTCAAACAGCTCTGGGAGCGGTGGGAGGACCTGCAAAAGGAAACGCCTGCGGACGAGGCTCCGCCCATTTAGAGCGCGGCCCCAAACGAATCAAAAGGACCGTCCGCAAGGACGGCCCTTTTGATTCGTTTGGAGGTTCAGAACGCCACCTTCATGAACAGGGCGACGCAGCAGAGGAGCACGGCGAAGGGGACGTAGAGGTAACGGCCCACCCGATACCAGGTATCGCCCCGCTTTTTGGCGCTGCCGCGGTTGATCTCCAGGAGCAGATCCTCCTTCTTCATCACCCAGAACCAGGACACGGCTCCAAGCGTGGCGCCGATGGGGATGATGTAGATGGACACCAGGTCCATCCAAGGCCCCCACTGGAAGATGGCCTCCATCCCGATCCCGCAGCCCAGGCAGACCAGGCACAGGATGCACAGCACCGCCGGGCGGCTCAGCTTGGGGAATTTGTGGAGCAGGGACTCGCCCACCGCCTCAAACATGTTTTGCAGGGAACTGACGCCCGCGAAGATCATGGCCGCGTACAGGATCACCGCGAACAGCCGGCCCAGGGGGATGTCCTGCAAGATGGCGGGCAGCGTCACGAAAAGTAGGCTGGGACCCGCGCCCACGTCCGTTTGATAGGCGAAGCAGGCGGGAATGATCACCAGGGCCGCCACCAGCGCGGCGATGGTGTCGAACAGGGCCGTCTTGCGGGACACGGAGACCACGTCCTCGTTTTCCCCCAGATACGCGCCGTAAACGATCATGCCGCTGCCGGTGATGGACAGGGAGAAAAAGGCCTGCCCCATGGCCCACACCCACACCAGCGGGTCTTTCAGCGCCTCCCAGCGGGGCGTGAACATGAAGCGGTAGCCCTCCGCCGCGCCGGGCAGCATGGCCACCCGGACCGCCAGGATGAGAAAAATGACGAAGAAGAGGGGCATCATGATCTTGTTGCTCTTCTCGATGCTCCTGGCCCCCAGAAACAGCGTCAGCAGCGTGCCGCCC
>JAEXWS010000144.1 GCA_023406225.1 Bacillota bacterium
GACGAAGGCCTCCGCCGCCGCGTTCAGCCGCCTCAGCGGCTCCTGGGACAGGGTGAAGGAATACAGCCGCTTGGGGTCCCCGTACACGATATGCCGGGCCGCCGCCAGGGCGTCCGGGCAGAGGGGCAGGGACAGGGCGCTTTCCCGCGCGCCGCAGGCACGGCACCGCAGCACGCCCTGGACCACATCCAGCAGCGGCTGCTCCGGGTCCGCCGCGCCGCAGTAGGCGCAGGCGTCCAACAGCGGCTCATAGCCCGCCAAAGACAGCAGCTTTAGCTCAAAGGCCGCTTTCACCAGGGCGGGGGGCTTATGGAGCGTCCCCAGGGCATACAGCCCGTTCAGCAGATGGCGCAGCAGCTCCGGCGCGGGGACCTCCTCCGAGGTGACGGCCTCCGTCAGCTCCGCGCAGTAGAAGCCCAGGGCCAGCGCGTCCAGATCCGACCGCAGGCCGCCGAACAGCTCCAGCGTGGCCCCTTCATTCAGATAATACCAATCGCCCCTGTGGTACAGCGTCAGCTCGGAGTAGACCAGCGGCTGGGCGCAGGTGGCGAATTTGCAGCCCTTCCGCCGGGCGCCCCGCGCGATGACGGGCACCCTTCCCCGGTCCGCGGTCAAAACGGTCAAGATCTTGTCCGCCTCTTTCGTCTCCGTCTCCCGGAGCACGACGCCGGTGGTCACGATGTACGGCGCCGCCGCCACGGCCGCCACCCCCTTTGCGCTATGTACGGGGGGACTTTCCCCCGTCAGGCCGACGGACCGCCGGCCCCCTCCTCCTCCGTGGAACGGTAGAGGATATAGGCCAGCGGTTCTCCGGTCATGCAGAACAGCTCCCAAAACGCCTCGGATTCCATTGCTCAGACCTCCTTTTGGTCTAGTCTGCGGAATCCGTCGAATTTGATAGCTGGAAATGACCGGCAGCAAAACCGGTTTTTGCTGATGCGTCTTTGTTCCGGCGGGAATAGAAGGGAGGTCCCCTCCTCAGTTGTCGTTATAGCCGAAGGAGCGGACGTAGTTCACGTTGTCCCGCCAATTCTCCTTCACCTTCACCCAGGTCTCCAGATACACCTTGGTCCCCATGAATTTCTCAATGTCCTGCCGGGCCAGGGTGCTGATCTTTTTCAGCATGGCCCCCTGTTTTCCGATGATGATGCCCTTGTGGCTGGCCTTTTCGCAGTAGATGGTGGCGTCCACGTCGATGACGCCGGAATCTCGCTCGGAGAACTTGGTGATTTCCACGGCGGTCCCATGGGGGATCTCCTTGTCCAGGCACAGCAGCAGCTTTTCCCGGACGATCTCCCCCACCACCTGGCGCTCGGGCTGGTCGCTGGTCTGCCCGTCCGGGAAGAGCTGGGGCCCTTCGGAGGCGTACTTCCGCAGCTCCTTCATCAGCTCCTCCAGGCCGTCCCCGGTATGGGCGGAGATGGGGATGACGGCGTCGAAGCCGTCCCAGGCCTCGCTGTACGCGGCGATGACCGGCAGAAGGGCCGCGGGCTCCACGGTGTCGATCTTGTTGATGCACAGGATGCAGGGGAGCTTCTCCTCCCGGATGCGGTCCATGAGGGCCTGCTCCGGCGCGCCCACGTGGGCGATGGGCTCCACCAGCAGCAGCGCGCAGTCCACGTCGCTGAGGCTGGAGGTGACCACCTTCACCATATAGTCCCCCAGGGCGGACTTGGGCTTGTGGAGGCCGGGGGTGTCCAGCAGGATATACTGGGTATCGTCCCGGTTCAGCACGCCGTAAATGCGGTTGCGGGTGGTCTGGGCCTTGTTGGAGACAATGGCGACCTTTTCGCCCACCAGGGCGTTGGTCAGGCTGGATTTGCCCACATTGGGGCGGCCGCAGACGGTGATCATGGCAACGTTTTTCAGTTCAGACATAGGTGATCCTCAACTTTCTTTGAGCGATTTGTTTTTGGATGCCCGCCGGGCATCATGGAAATAAACCTCCCCGTTCTTTTCCTGCCGCGCCGAAAGAGAACGGGCCGTTCGCGGTCCAGGAAAAAGGCGCTGAGCGGCAGTCCCGGATGACCGCTCCGGGTCATTTGGGGGGCGTACGCCGAAATCCTTCGGGTGACGGCCGCGCGGCTTTCGCCTCAATCGGCGTTCCCCCGCTCCAGCACCCGCTTCAAATACTGCCCCGTGTAGCTCCCGGCGCAGGCCGCGACCGCCTCCGGGACGCCGGTGCAGACAATGGTCCCGCCGCCGTCGCCCCCCTCGGGGCCCAGGTCGATGAGCCAGTCGGCGCATTTGATAACGTCCAGGTTGTGCTCGATGACCACCACCGTATTGCCGCCGTCCACCAGCCGCTGGAGCACCTCCAGGAGCTTGCGCACATCGTCGCTGTGAAGGCCCGTGGTGGGCTCGTCCAGAATATAGATGGTCCGGCCGGTGGCCAGCTTGGACAGCTCGGTGGCCAGCTTCACCCGCTGCGCCTCGCCGCCGGAGAGCTCCGTGGAGGGCTGGCCCAGCTTCACGTAGCCCAATCCCACGTCGCACAGGGTCTGGAGCTTGTTGCGGATCTTGGGCAGGGCGGAGAAGAACTCCACCGCCTCGTCCGCCGTCATGTCCAGCACCTCCGCGATGTTTTTGCCCTTGTAGCGGACCTCCAGCGTCTCCCGGTTATACCGCCTGCCCTTGCAGACCTCGCAGGGAACGAAGATGTCCGGCAGGAAGTGCATCTCGATCTTCAAAACGCCGTCGCCGGAGCAGGCCTCACACCGGCCTCCCCGGACGTTGAAGCTGAACCGCCCCGGGCCGTAGCCCCGGCTCTTGGCCTCCTGGGTGGAGGCAAACAGCTCCCGGATGTCGTTG
>JAEXWS010000011.1 GCA_023406225.1 Bacillota bacterium
GCCGGGGAGAGCGAAAAGATCTTCGAGCGTACCCGCACCCGGATCCGCCAGCTGACCGAGCAGGGGGCCTTTACCGGCGGCTGCTGTCCCTACGGCTACGAGATGATACGGGGCGGGCGGATGAACAAGAAAAACCAGCCCTTGTGTGACCTCTAAATCTATGAGCCGGAGGCCCAGGTGGTGTGGTTAATGTTCGATAAGGCAAAACGAGAGAGGCTTGGCCCCATGCGGCTTGCAAATGATCTGAATGAGCAGGGCAATCAGTCACGCAAGGGAAACGCTGAAATCAGGCCACCATCGGGCGCATCCTCTCCAGTCGATTGTATTTGGGATTTTTACGGGAAGGCGGCGTGGAGTCGCCCCAACTTCCGAATCTTCAAATCATAGACGAGGAGACCTTTTTAGGCGTACAGGAAATACGAAGCAACCGCAGGAAAGGAGCGGAACAAATGATGTCGTTACAAACCAGAGGGAAAGCGCTTTTGAGCGGTTTCCTGTACTGCGCCCACTGTGGCGCTCGGATTAACAGCACCATCCATCGAAAGGAGTATCGCCGGAAGGACAGGTCTCTGTATCGCCGGGATATTCGGCTTTACCGCTGCAACGCCAGTATTGACGGGGAGCCTGTGGCCTGCAATGGGCCGCGCACCTATCATGCCGAGCGCGTTGAGGAGGCGTTTAAGATTGCTATTTCCGCGCTCTTGGAACAGCTGGAGGCGCTGCCGGTTGAGACCATTCTGGAATATAAATATCAAATCGCCTTGCGGGAACGGCGGCAGGAGTATCAGCAAGTACAGACAGCCTTGGCGGGAAAACAGAGGAATCATAAAGCGCTAAAAGGAGAAATTGCCAAATCCATTCGGGGGGAGAGCGCATTTGGCGTGGAGCTGCTGCAATCGATTCTGAATGAAACCGGGCAGGATATCGAGGTGAAAACCGCGCGGTTGTTTGAACTGCAGGCAAAGCTGCAAAATGCTGAGCAGCTCCGCTGGGAAATTGAGATCAAGCAGCGCAAATATTGTGGTCTCAATGAGATTTTCACGAGCGGAACGATGGAAGAAAAGAAAATGCTCCTGGCCATTCTGATCCGCCACGTTGGAGTTGGGCGAGGGTACGAATTGAACATTCAGCTGGCGCCGGTTTTTGAGCAGTTCTTGGATGGACTGATTGAGACGCGGTGATTTTTTGCGCCAAATTGCGCATCCATTTTGTGGGACAATGCTGAGACAAGGGGGCTTCTTATGAAAAACAGACGTGCGGTAATTTATTGTCGAGTAGACAGGGGCGGTTCTTTTGAAATGCGGCAGGGAGCGCTCAACGCGCAAAAGCGAAAGCTGAAGCGCTTTGCGGAAAACAAGGGCTTGAAAATTACGGGGTATTATGAAGACAACGGCAGTACCGGGCATGACATGCAGCGCCCCGGACTGAACCAGATGCGTAAAGACGGTGAGGCGGGGGCGTTTGAAATGGTGCTAGTGGTGAATCGAAGTCGACTATTTCGGGGAAACCGCTGGACGGAACCACGGTGGCCCTTTCAAGTCTGCTCTATGAATCAGCTGGAACAAAACATGGAACGTTAAAAACGGTGAGGGGATTCCCCTCACCGTTTTTCTTCTAAATACTCAGCACACTGCTTTTGCAGGGCTGAGAGATATAGTTTGAAGTAGTCACCAATGAAATCAGGGTAGAAATAACACAGGGTGTTCAGAAAATCGTCAATGTAGTCGTCGGGAATTTCTTGGATGCGTGTGAATGGCTCTAAAAACAGAGGCTTACAAGAGGTGTCAGCTTTTAAGCAACTATCTAAATGAATATTACACCAGGAGTAGTTCAATGCATCGGTGAAGTCGGAGGAAAGCAACTTCCGTTTTGTCAAATCATAGGGATTCGTCCCATTGATTTCCCGATTAATTCCTGCGGTATCCAGTTGCCACATACTAAGTGGAAAGGCATCTGTCGCATCCACACGGTAAATCTTATGGTCGTCGGCCAGCAGAATTTCCACGCCGTCGCTTTCCCCGGTCATGGCATACATCCCATAAAACGGAAAATATTGTTCCCAGTTTTTTGCCTGTTCCCGAATTTCCTCATAGGAGAGGTCGTCACTGAGCACATTCAGGTATCGCTCTCCGATAATATACTCGGTCTTAAAATAAGGGCGTTTTTCATCTGGGGAAAGTTGAAACAGCACTGCGTCAGGCATGGAATATCCCATTGCCTGAGCCAGTTTGGTATAGACGAAGTCGTTGCATGCACAGTCTGTACAGGCGCGCTTAACAAGGTATCGCTCTGCCCGATCAGTCTTCCGGGTAGCAAGCCGAAGGCTCCCGCTGTCGCCGTCGTGCTCCAGCGGCTTAGAGAACATAAAATCCGCGGTCCGCACAACGTCCGTGGAGGTGAGTAGAGGCTTACCCCGATTCTCCTCCTCTTTGGATTCCATGCGCAGCCGCATCATAAATTTGTCCAGCCCTGGATTCATACCCACGCCCCCTTATTATGTCCATTGTAGAGGGTCGGAAAATATCTGTCAATCAGAATCGAACCGTGCCGAATCTGTGGCGCGGTTTTTTGTACGCCCGGACAGGCAAGCTATCCCTTATTTTCACATACCCTTTACTAAGTTAGAAAGGGGGTCGCAAGTTGGAAAAGCGTGGACAAAAAGTGCGGGTTCAGTGCTTTTTTACAGAGGGAAACTTTTTAGAAGATATTATTTACAAATCATTTTGCTCATTTCTCAACAGGAATATTAAAGTTAAAGCCGATTTTTTGACGTTCCGGCCATGAAATGGTACAATTATTACGATGAATGGCCGCTTATCTCTGAAGGAAAGCCATGTATTTAGAGATAAGCAATCCCATGGAGTACCATGTGGCATTGTACATCAGATTGTCAAAGGAGGATGAAAGCGACGGGCCGTCCGGGAGCGTGACCAACCAGCAATCTCTTCTGGAGGAATTCGCGAAAGAACAGCGGCTGACTGTTTTCGACACATACACCGACGATGGGTGGAGCGGCACCAATTTTGACCGCCCGGACTTTAAGCGGATGATCGGCGACATTGAGGCGGGCAAGGTCAATATGGTCATCACCAAAGACCTCTCCCGTCTGGGGCGCGACTACATCCTGACCGGCCACTACATGGAGCGGTACTTCCCGGAACACCGGGTGCGGTACATTTCCTTGCTGGACGGCATCGACACTGGCGTGGATTCCACCGCCAACGACATCACCCCGTTCCGGGCCATCATGAACGACATGTACGCCAAAGACATCTCCAAGAAGATTTCCAGCGTAAAGCACGACAAGCAGCGCAAGGGGCTCTTCATCGGCGGCAAGCCGGTCTACGGCTATAAAATGCACCCCACCGAGAAGAACAAAATTGTCATTGACGAGGAGGCTGCCCTGGGGGTGCGCCGCATTTTTGGGATGGCGCTGGAGGGGGAGTCCTGCCGTGGTATCGCCGCCCGGCTCAACGCGGAGAAAGTTCCCACACCGGCGACCTATGCGGGGCTGACGGTCAGTAATCCCGGCCCCTATACTGGGCTATGGAGCAGTGAACGGATCTCCGATATGCTGCAAAATGAAACCTATATCGGCAACATGGTGCAGGGGCGAAGCAAGAAAATCAGCTACAAGACCAAGAAGTGCCTGAAGCTAGCGCCGGAGGACTGGATTGTGGTGGCAAATACGCACGAACCGATTGTCGACCAGGAGACCTTTGACAAGGTGCAAATGCTCGTAGCCAGCCGCAAGCACACCCGGAGCCGCACCTACGACTTTCTGCTCAAAGGGCTGATTTTCTGCCATGAGTGCGGCTACCCGCTGGCAGTGCTCAACCGAAAAAACGCCAAGGGCGAGGATGTGCTTTACTTCGTCTGCCGTACCTATCAGCGATTCACCAAGGCGGGCGTCTGCACCTGCCATACCATCAAGGAAAAAACGGTAACAGACGCGGTGGTGGCCAAGGTCAGAGAGGTGTGCCGGGAATATCTGAACGCCGAGCGCCTTTTGCCCATGGCGCAAAAGGCTGTGGCGGAGGCGCGCCAGGCTCCCGGGCCGGAGCGGGAAAGCACAGAGCTGCAAGCAAAAATCAATAGTATGACAGACTTCCTGGATAAGATGTATCTGGATAAACTCAGCGGTCTGTTGGACGAGAACGACTTTGAACGAATATACCGCAAAGCGAAAGAGGAACGAAAAGTATTGGAGGAGCGAGTCAAATACTTAGAGAGCACAAGGGCCTCCCCTGCTAAGGGAGTAGACATAGCAAAAGAGTTGGTCGGCCGCTTCCTGGAGACCGCCGACACCAACCGAGAACTGCTGGTAAGCCTTATCGAGCGGGTGGAGCTGACCGAGGACAAACAAATCATGATCCGTTTTCGCTTCCGTCAAATGGAGGCGATTTATTAGGGCATATCGTTTACAATAGCCCCGGCGAACAGTATCCCGCCTTGAGAAAAAGGCGCTGGAGAAATTGAAGGAGGGGCTGGAAAAAGCCCCGTGACCGGCTCCACCTTATGCGGCCGGCGCTAGACGATCTTGACGCCCAGCAGCTTCGCAAGCACCCCGGCCTGGGCCGCATCGATCGCCGCGCCCTTCAACTCCTTGAGAGACTCCGACACGATGATGCCGTCAATGACGCAGGACGAGAGGTCGACGCCCTTCAGCGCCGTCTGAAAGAAATCGGCGCCCGAGAAGTCCACCCGCCGCAGCTCCGGCCCGGAAAGCCGCATGCCGGAGAGAAACGCCTCCCGCAGATTGCAGTCCGTGAAAGAGGTCTTTTCCCACACGCCTTCTGAAAAATTGGAATAGCGCAGAAGGGCGCCGCTGACCGCGCCGCCCTTCAAACGGCTCTTTCGGAAATCGCAGCCGTCGGCCTTGGTGCCGTGGATGCCGCAGGCTTTCCAATATGTGCCGCGAAAACGGCAGCCGCTCATGCAGCAGTTGCGGAACACAGCGCCGTAAAACGCCGTCCCCGAAAAATCGCAGTTGGTGAAGCGGCAGCCGTCAAACGACACGCCGACGCACTCCAGCCCGCCGATATCCAAATCCGACCACGCCTCTCCGGCGAAGGTCCTGCGGCAGAGCCTGTCGTCCGTCAGCCGCGCCTCCGCGAGCGCGGCGGCGAAGGAATCGCTTTCCAGCGTCTCTTCTCCGTTCATCGCCTCTCAGTACCGCCGCACCACGGCGGCCACCTTGCCCAGGATCTGGGCGTATGTGCCGTCAATGGGGGAATAGGCGTCGTTTTCGGGCAGCAGCCAGATACGGCCGTTTTGCCGGGAGAGGCGCTTCACCGTGGCCTCGTCCTCAAGGAGCGCCACCACAATCTCCCCGTTGTTCGCATCGGGCTGCCGCCGCACCACCACCAGGTCCCCCGGCAGGATCCCCGCGTTGAGCATGGACTCTCCCCGGACCCGCAGGGCGAAATACTCCCCCGGCCGCCCGCCGGTATCGAAGGTGAGATAATCCTCGATGCACTCCTCCGCCAAGATCGGGCTCCCGGCGGCTACATTGCCCACGATGGGCACCTGGTCCTCCGGCACGGGCGGGGCCGTCAATGTAAGGGCGCGGCCCTTGCCGGCGCCCTTTGCGATCACGCCCGCCTCTTCCAGGTGCTTGAGATGGAAGTGGACGGTGGATGGCGATTTCAGCCCCACCGCCTCCCCGATCTCCCGCACCGAGGGGGGATACCCCTGGTCCCGGACGCAGGACGCGATGTACGCATAGATCTTTTGCTGCATCTTTGAAAGCTCCGGCATGTGGTCCTCCTGTTCCCAAACGGCTGCGGTCGGCTCCTGTGTTTTATGTCTTTTTATTATAGCATATCCCGCAGCAGAATGCAAACATTTGTTCCATCCCTTTGATTTTCTTTTTCATGCGCCGCGCAGATTTTTGCAGAGTTTTTTTAGAAATTTCCCTTGAAAACAGGAAAAAACTATGGTATCATAAATATCTGTGAAATGATTACACATGCGCTTGCATGACCGAATTTTGGAGGGTTTATCCATATGGCTACTTTAACTCTGGTCATCACCATTCTGCAGCTCCTCTGCGGCCTGGCGATTATTCTGATCGTTTTGTTCCAGTCCGGCAAGAGCGCCGGCCTGTCCGGCGCCATCGGCGGCGTGGCGGATTCCTTCCTGGCCAAGAACAAGGCCAAGACGGTGGACGCCAAGCTGGCCCGCGCCACCAAGTGGGTGGGCGCGGTGTTCCTGGTGCTGACCCTGGTCCTGCTGATCCTGGCCCGGATCGGCTGAGTAAGCGCAGCAAAAGATTGCCTGCAAAAATTGCAGGCAGTCTTTTTTTATCGAAGAGTATCCACGCCGCTGTAAAGCTCTCCCGCCTGCGGCTCCGCGCCGCTGAGGGCAAACAGTTCCTCCACGGTCACGAACCAATACCCCTGGGCCTGGAGCGCGTCCACGATGCGCAGCGCCGCGTCCACGGAGGCCGGATAGATATCGTGCATCAGGATGATGCTGCCCGGACCGGCCTCCTTCAGCACCATGCGCGTCACCTTCTCCGCGTTTTTCAGCTCCCAGTCCCGGGAGTCCACGGACCAATGGGCCATCGGTACGGTGATAAGACGGCGATCCTCCTGGTCGATCAGCCCGTAAGGGGGCCGGAGCCAGTACGTCCCCTCTCCCAGGATCTCCCGCAGCCGCTGGTCCGTCTCCCGGACCTCCCACAAAATGGCCCCGGCTTCCGCGCCCTGGAGCCGCACATGTCCCCAGGTGTGGTTCCCCACTTGATGCCCCTCCGCCTTCATGCGCTCCACCAGGTCCCGGTTCGCCTCGATCTGCTCTCCGATCAAAAAAAAGGTGGCGCTGGCGCCCCGTTCCCGAAGGCCGTCCAGCAGCCGGGTGGTGGTGATGCGCCGGGGGCCGTCGTCAAAGGTCAGGGCGATATATTTCGTCTCCTCCTCAATTTCCGCCTGCGCGTCCGCCGCCACGGGTCCTTCCTTCGGACCGGTGCACAGCACGACCAGCGCCAGGGCGGCGCACATCCAAAAAAGGCGCTGTCTCCGCATTCGCTTTCCCTCCGTTTTCATGCAGAGGTAGTGTATGCAGGCGCGCCGGATTTACACAAGTCAAAAATTGTTGTCGCTTTGTTTCCAAAATGTGATGATACCTTTCGGTCCTTATGATACAAAGAACCCGTAAAAGGAATGGAAAGAAGGTGACTTTATTGCGATATTTTATTATTTTATTGACCTTTTTAGGGGTTCTTTCCGGCTGTGGGCCTGTCCGGTCCCAGCCTGAGGCGCCGCCGGAGGACGAGACGCCGGCGCGCGCTCCCTTGGAGGATCCCGCGGAGCCGCTCCCGGTCCCCCAGGACTGCGCAAAGCTGGAGGACGCGGCCCTGGCATGGTTTCAAAATGAGTTTTTCGGCGGCGCCGCCGACGCCTATGACTGGGACAGGGACGTGCGGAATCCCCGCCCGCAGTTTTTGACCTCCCTGTACGACGAACCGGCGGAGATCGACCTGGCGGAGCTCCTCTACATGGGCGGACCGGAGGCGGGCGTGATCGGCGACGCGGAGCGGCAGGACCTGCTGGACCTGGGCTTCCCCACGGCGGTCCCCTGGCAGAAATACACCACGGCGGCCATCGACGCCTTTTTGCTGGAGCACCTGGGCCTGACCTTGGCGGAGACCCGGGGCAAGGGGCTGGAGGAGCTGAGATACCTCCCCGCCTACGACGCGTATTATTCCTGCCGCAGCGACGCGAACAGCGGTCCCGTGACCCTGGACGGCGGCTGGACCGCTCCGGACGGCACCGTGACCCTGGTCTATCATGGGTCCATCCAGGTGACGCTGGCTCCACAGGATGACGGCTCCTACCGCTTCGTATCCAACCTTCTTCCCCTGACGGCCGCGGAGCTGGACTGGTTCCAGAATGATTTTTTCACGCCCGCGGGCGCGGCGAACGCTTTTCTCACCTGCGCCTATGAAACGCCGGAGAACATCGATCTGGCCGAGCTTTTGTACAACGGACTTTCAAACGAGGACCCCCGCATGGGGCCGGAGCGGGCCGCGCTGGAGAGCCTGGGCTATCCGCTGGAGATGGACTGGCAAAAGAGCACGGTGGAGCAGATCAACAGCCTGCTGGAGACGTACGCGGGGCTCTCTCTGGGCGAAATGTCAGGCCTGGGCCTGAACCGCCTCACCTATCTGCCCGCCTACAGGGCCTATTACTCCAGCCACGGCGACTGCAATTCCATCCTGCCCGACCTGTCCTCCGGCCGCTTCTCCGCGGGCGGGCAGGTCCGTCTGGTCTATGGGCGGTACGGAGATGAGCTCTGGGAAACCGCCTTGGTCCGGCGGGACGCGCTCTCTCGGACGATCTCCCAGGGCGGGTGGCGGTTTGTGTACAACCGCCCGCTTGCATAAAGGAGACAGCCCCGCGCCCGTTGGGCGCGGGGCTGTCTTTTTAAAACAACACGGCGAGGATGCCCGCGAAAAAATTCAGCACGATGATGCCCAACACGATCCAGATCAAAATGCTGAACGGCGTTTTTGTCCGCTCCGACCGCTGCGGCGGGCGGCGGACCGGCTGGGGCCGGGCGGCTCCGGGCCGCTCGCGGACGGCGCTCTGGTCCAGGCCGGTCCGCCGGCGCTCCCGCTCCTCCTCGTGCAGCTCCCTGTGGACAAAGGACCCTGCGTGGCCGCGCTCATTGAGGCCGTCCACCCGGACCACATTGCCGTCGGGATCGATGCGGGCCCCGCGCAGGGGCTGGTTGAACGCGCCGCACTTGGGGCAAAAATCATCCACATCGTAATCATATGTCCTGCCGCAGTCATGGCACCGGACCTTCCGCATGGGACCGCCTCCCCTCTTTTGTCTCATTATAGCACACCTCCGGAGCTTTGCAAAGGAAAATGGGCATCAAAAAGCCCTTTGTCACGGGACCATGGTTCCCATGACAAAGGGCTTTTTTGATGTCTTATTTCACCAGCTCGATGAGGGCGGTCTCGGCGGCGTCGCCGCGGCGGACGCCGGTGCGGATGATGCGGGTGTAGCCGCCATTGCGCTCCGCGTAAGAGGGAGCGATCTCCTTGAACAGCTTCTTGCACACATCCTCGCGGGTGATGAAGCTCATGGCCTGCCGGTAGGCGGCCAGGTCGCTCTTCTTACCGAGGGTGATCATCTTCTCGGCAAGGGGCTTGATCTCCTTGGCGCGGGTAACGGTGGTCTCCATCTTGCCGTTGTCCAGGAAATCGGTGACCTGCTGACGCAGCATCGCCATGCGCTGGTCGGTGGTTTTACCGAGCTTACGGGTTCCGGGCATTTCGGTTTTCCTCCTTGTAAGGATTTGGCCGCGGGTCTGCCCCGCGGACGGTCTCAGTTGTTTTCTTCGTCAGCCAGATGGAGGCCCATCATCGCCAGCTTGTTGATGACTTCCTCCAAAGACTTGCGGCCCAGGTTCCGGACCTTCATCATCTCGTCCTCGGTCTTAGAGATCAAGTCCTCGACGGTGTTGATGTTGGCGCGCTTGAGGCAGTTGAAGCTGCGCACGCTCAGATCCAGTTCCTCAATGGTCAGCTCCAGCACCTTATCCCGCTGGGCCTCCGCCTTCTCCACCACGGTAGGCTTGCTGCCCACGTTCTCAGAGAGATCGGTGAAGAGGGTGAAGTGGTCGCACAGGATCTTGGCGCCCAGGGACACGGCGTCCCGGGCGGAGATGGTGCCGTCGGTCCAAACCTCCAGCGTCAGCTTGTCGAAGTCGCTGGAAGCGCCTACGCGGGTGGGCTCCACGGTGTAATTCACCTTGTACACGGGGGTATAGATGGAGTCCACGGCGATGGTGCCGATGATGTTCTGCTGGGGCTTGTTCCGGTCCGCGGGCACATAGCCGCGGCCGTGGGACAGGGCGATCTCCATGTTGAGCGTGGCGCCGTTGTCCAGGGAGGCAATGTGCATATCCGGGTTCAGGACCTCGACCTCGCCGTCGGCCTTGATATCGCCGGCAGTGACTTCGCAGGGTCCAACCGCCTCGATATAGACTGTTTTCGCGGTTTCACTGTGCAGTTTCGTCAGGAGGCCCTTCACATTCAAGACGATCTCCGTCACATCTTCCTTCACACCGGGGATGGTGGAAAACTCGTGCTGGACGCCGGCGATCTTGATGGTGGTCGGCGCGGTGCCAGGCAGAGAGGAAAGCATTATGCGGCGGAGCGCATTGCCCAGGGTCGTGCCGTATCCGCGCTCCAGAGGCTCTACCACGTACTTGCCGTAGGTAGCGTCCCCCGGGGTCTCGATACACTCGATCTGGGGCTTTTCAATTTCAATCATGCAGTTACCCTCCTTCATCTTCTCATTGCGGCGATACAACGCTGCATGCCGCCGACAGTTCGTACCATTCTCGAGGGTTTCCTCCGATTACTTGGAGTACAACTCGACGATGAGGTGCTCCTCGATGGGAAGATCGATGTCCTCGCGGGCGGGTTCTGCAATAACTTTGGCCACGTTGTTCTTGTCCATTTCCAGCCACTTGGGGACCACGCGGGACGCGTTGGCCTCCAGGGAGCCCTTGAACTTATCCAGGCTCCGGGAGCCTTCCTTCAGCTCGATGACCTCGCCGGGCTTCACCAGGTAAGAGGGGATGTTGACCTTCTTGCCGTTGACGGTGAAGTGGCCGTGCAGCACCAGCTGACGGGCCTCGGCGCGGCTCATGGCGAAGCCCAGGCGGTACACCACGTTGTCCAGCCGGGTCTCCAGGATGCTCAGCAGGTTCTCGCCGGTCATGCCGGCCTTCTTGTTGGCCATCAGGAAGTAGTCGTGGAACTGGTTCTCCAGCACGCCGTAGTAGCGCTTGGCCTTCTGCTTCTCACGCAGCTGCAGGCCGTACTCGGAGAGCTTCTTGTTTCTCGCGTTGCCGTGCTGGCCGGGAGCGTAGCCACGACGCTCGATGGAGCACTTGTCCGTATAGCAGCGGTCGCCCTTCAGAAAGAGCTTCTGGCCCTCTCTGCGGCAAAGGCGGCAGACTGCACCGGTATATCTAGCCATATTGCTTGTTACCTCCTCTTTCGATTACACGCGGCGGCGCTTCGGGGGGCGGCAGCCGTTGTGGGGGATGGGCGTGACGTCCTTGATCATGGTCACTTCCAGGCCCACCGCCTGCAGGGCGCGGATGGCGGCCTCACGTCCCTGGCCGGGGCCCTTGACAAAGACCTCCACGGTCTTCAGTCCGTGCTCCATGGCGGCCTTGGCGGCCGTCTCGGCGGCGGTCTGGGCCGCGAAGGGCGTGGACTTCTTGCTGCCGCGGAAACCCAGGCCGCCGGAGGAGGCCCAAGAGAGCGCGTTGCCCTGGGAGTCGGTAACGGTCACCATGGTATTGTTGAAAGAAGAGCGGATGTGGACCTGACCACGCTCGATGTTCTTCTTTTCACGGCGGCGGCGGATGACCTTCTTGCCACCGGAAGCTTTTGCTGTTGCCATACCTGATCTCCCTCCTTACTTCTTCTTGTTCGCAATGGTCTTCTTGGGACCTTTGCGGGTGCGTGCGTTGGTCTTGCTGCGCTGGCCGCGGACAGGCAGGCCTCTGCGATGCCGGATGCCGCGGTAGCAGCCGATCTCGTTCAGGCGCTTGATGTCCAGGGCGGTCTGGCGGCGCAGGTCGCCTTCGACGGTATAGGCGTCGATGGCGTCACGGAGCTTCTGCTCCTCGGCGTCGGTCAGATCCTTAACGCGGGTGTCGGGGTTGATGCCCGTCTGCGCCAGGATGTCCTTGGCGCTCTTTCTGCCAATGCCGTAGATATAGGTGAGGCCGATCTCGATACGCTTATCCTTCGGCAGGTCAATACCGGAAATACGTGCCATACTTTTAAAGCACCTCCAATTAAATCTTAGCCCTGTCTCTGCTTATGCTTGGGATTCTCGCAAATGACCATGACACGGCCTTTGCGGCGAATGACCTTGCACTTTTCGCACATGGGCTTCACGGACGGTCTTACTTTCATAGCAGATAACCATTCCTTTCAGCGGTTTCAAGTCTTGTGATACGCCCGGCGCTCACTTGCTGCGCCAGGTGATCCGGCCGCGGGTCAGGTCATAGGGAGACATCTCCACAGTCACCTTGTCGCCGGGCAGAATCCTGATGAAATTCATTCTGAGTTTTCCGGAAATATGTGCCAAAATCGTGTGTCCATTTCCAATGTCTACCTGGAACGTCGTGTTGGGCAGGGATTCCACCACTACGCCCTCCACCTCAATCATGTCGGATTTTGCCAAACGTTATCCCTCCTGGTCCGGATGAACCTCCTCGCGGTACCCCGCGAGGGTCCTGCGAAGCTCACTGTTTGTGATCTTCTCGTCGCTTTTGATCTTTTCGGAAAGCCGGGTCTCGTCCGCGGCCACAAACAGCACATGACGGCGCTTTTTGCGCTTGGGCTTCTCCACTTTCCTGGATTTTCCGTCCGCCAGCAGGAGATATTCCCCCTCCACCGCAAGAACGGCGAAGAGTTTTCCCTTATCCCGGCCGGCGTCGGACCGAACGATATTTGATTTTGCAATTTCCATACGTTACTTTCTCGCGTCTCAGATGGCGGGAGCCGTCAATATCTCCGGCTCGCCATCGGTGATCAGCACCGTATTCTCATAGTGGGCGGCCCACTTGCCGTCCAGCGTCTTGACGGTCCAGCCGTCGGAGAGCTGCTGGATGGCCGCGGAGCCCGCGTTCACCATGGGTTCGATTGCAAGGGTCATGCCCCGCAGAAGCCTGGGTCCCCGGCCGGGATGGCCGTAGTTGGGGATCTCCGGCGCCTCGTGCATCGCCGCGCCCACGCCGTGACCGACGTATTCCCGGACGATGGAGTAGCCGTGGCTCTCCACGTAGCTTTGAATGGCTGAGGAAATATCCAGCAGCCGGCAGCCTTCCTTTGCAAACCGGATGCCCTCGAAAAAGCTCTGCCTGGTCACATCGATCAGGTCCTGGGCCTCGGGAGCGATCCTGCCGCAGGGAAAGGTGGCCGCGCAGTCGCCGTGGAATCCGCCAATGTACGCTCCCACGTCCACGCTGACGATGTCGCCCTCGGCCAGGACCCGTTTGCCGGGGATGCCGTGGATGATCTCGTCGTTGACGCTGACGCAGGCGCTGGCCGGAAAGCCGTTATAGTTGAGAAAGGACGGGACCGCGCCTTGTTTGCGGATAAAGTGCTCCACTGCGCTGTCGATCTCCTGGGTTGTTACGCCGGGCCTTACCATTTCCCCTGCCAAGGCACGGGCAGCCGCGGTAATTTTTCCGGCACGGCGCATCAGTTCGATCTCGTGGGGGGATTTGAGCGTGATCATGCCTTATCTCCCCAGTACGCGCAGGATGGCCTGGGAGGTCTCCGCCACGGAGGGCTGATTCTCCACAGACTTCAAAAGACCCCGTGCCGCGTAAAAGTCCTTCAGCGGCTCGGTCTCCTTATGATAGACCTCGAGGCGCGCTTTCACGGTCTCGGGGGCATCATCTTTCCGCTGGACCAGCTTGCCGCCGCAGGCGTCGCACACGCCCTCGGTCCTGGGAGGCACAGCCACCACGTGGTAGCTGGCTCCGCAGGACTCGCAGACGCGGCGGCCGCTCATGCGCTCCATGATGGTCTCATCGGAGATCTCGATGGAAACGACGGCGTCAAACTCGATCCCGGCCTTCTCCATGGCCTCCGCCTGGGCGATGGTGCGGGGCACCCCGTCCAGGATGAAGCCGTCGGCACAGTCCGCCTCCGCCAGCCGTTCGGTGATGATGCCGATGATGACTTCATCGGGCACCAGGGCCCCCGCGTCCATGAAGCTCTTGGCTTTCAGGCCGGTGGGGGTGCCGTTTTTGATGGCGGCGCGGAGGATGTTGCCGGTGGAGATGGTGGGAATGTTCAGCTCTTTGCAAAGGATCTCGGCTTGCGTGCCTTTGCCGGCGCCGGGGGCGCCCAAAAGGATCAGTTTCACTTTAGAAACGCCTTCTCTCTTATTCCAGGAAGCCCTTGTACTGACGCATCAGCAT
Source organism: Bacillota bacterium (assembly GCA_023406225.1). Taxonomy (GTDB): domain Bacteria; phylum Bacillota; class Clostridia; order Oscillospirales; family Oscillospiraceae; genus Oscillibacter. The sequence goes on from JAEXWS010000011.1 coordinate 13,981, forward strand.
CTGGGACTCCAGAGCTTTAACGGTTTCCAGTGCGACGCCCACCACGATGATGACGGACGTGCCGCCGATGCCGATGGCGGCATTGCTGACAAACTTACCGGCGATCAGCGGGCACAGCGCCACAATACCTAAATAGATGGCGCCAAACAGGGTGATCTTGTTCAGGACCCGCTTGATGAAGTCCACCGTAGGCTTGCCGGGGCGGAAGCCCGGGATGAAGCCGCCCTGCTTTTTCAGGTTGTTGGCGATCTCCACCGGGTTGAACTGGATGCTGGAATAGAAATAGCTGAAACCGATGATCATGATGAAGTACACCACCATATAGATGATGGACTTGGTATCGATGGCGTCGTAGATGCTGCGGGCCACAGGGCTGGTCTCGGCGTTGGGGATGCCGATGAAGCTCCAGATGGTGATGGGCAGGGACGCGATGCTCTGGGCGAAGATGATGGGCAGAACGCCGGACATATTCACCTTCATGGGCAGATGCGTGGACTGGCCGCCGTACATCTTCCGGCCCACCTGGCGCTTGGCGTACTGCACGGGGATGCGGCGCTCGGCGTCGTTGATGAACACGATGAACACGATCAAAGCCAGCATGCCAATCACGATCAGCGCGAGGCCCCAGGGGGCGATGGCGCTGTCCAGGACCTGCTGGGCGCTGGCGGCGTCGTAGCCGGCGCTCGTGAGGGACTCCAGGGTGATGGCGCCGCTGTTGACGCCGGACCAGGTCTGAACGCCCTTGATCATGCTGGAGACCATGTGGGGCACGCGGGAGAGGATACCCGCGAACAGGATGATGGAAATGCCGTTGCCCACGCCGAACTCGGTGACCTGCTCGCCCATCCACATCACGAAGGAGGAACCGGCGATGAAGGTCACGATGATGACCAGAGCGGGCCAAATGCCGGTGGCGCCGGCGTCCAGCAGGTGGTAGTTCTTCATCATCATATAGTAGCCGAAGCCCTGGAGGATGGCGATGGCCACCGTGGTATAACGGGTGATGGCCTGGATCTTCTTCTTGCCCTCCTCGCCGCCGTCCTTGGCCAGCCGCTCCAAGGCGGGGATGGCCACGGTCAGCAGCTGGATGATGATGGAGCTGTTGATATAGGGCTGAATGCTCAAAGCGAAGACCGTGGCGCTGGCGAAAGCGCCGCCGCTCATCACGTCATAGAGGCTCAGGATCGAGCCGCCCATGGTGCTGAGCTGGAGCTGAAGCGCGTCCACGTTCACGTAGGGGACCGTGATGGCATTACCGATCCGGAAGATCAGCAGGATGAGGAGAGTAAAGATGATCTTCTTCCGCAGCTCGGGGATTCCCCACGCCTTGCGAATAGTCTGGATCACGTTACATCACCTCGGCCTTCCCGCCGGCTGCCTCGATGGCCTCCTTGGCAGACGCGGAAAAGGCGGTGGCCTTGACAGTGACCTTCTTGGTGACCTTGCCGTTGCCCAGGACCTTGTAGCCGTACGTGCACTTGGAGAGGATGCCCTTTTCCAGCAGCGCCTCGGCGGTGACGGTCTCGCCGTCCTCGAACGCGTTCAGGGCGCCCAGGTTCACGACTTCCAGGGGCTTGGCGAAAATGTTGTTGAAGCCGCGCTTGGGGACACGGCGGGCCAGAGGCATCTGGCCGCCTTCAAAGCCCACGCGGACCTTGCCGCCGGAGCGGGCCTTCTGGCCCTTGTGGCCGCGGCCGCCGGTCTTGCCGTTGCCGCTGCCGGCGCCCCGGCCCTTGCGGTAGGCTTCCCGGACGGAGCCCTCGGCGGGAGACAGTTCGCTTAATTTCATATTTCCGTGCCTCCTTACTTCACTTCAGTAACCTGCAGCATGTAGCCGATCTTGGCGATCTTGCCGCGGGTGGAATCGTTGTCGGGCTGCACGGTGACGTCACCGATCTTGCGCAGGCCCAGGGAATTGGCGGTCAGGATCTGCTTTTCCAGACGACCGTTCAGGCTCTTGACGAGCTTAATGCTTAAGTTTGCCATATTCAGCGCCTCCTTAACCCACGATCTCTTCGACGCTCTTCCCGCGGATGCGGGCGACTTCCGCGGGGCCACGCATGTTCTTCAGGCCCTGGAAAGCGGCGGCGACGACGTTGTTGGGGTTGTTGGAGCGCAGGCACTTGGTACGGATGTCCTTGATGCCTGCGGCCTCCACGACGGCGCGGACCGCGCCGCCGGCGATCACGCCGGTACCGGGGGCGGCGGGCTTCATCAGCACGCGGCCGGCGCCGGCTTCTCCGATGGTCTCATGGGGAACGGTGCTGCCAGACAGCGTCACGGTGATCATGTTCTTCTTCGCAGCCTCGATGCCCTTGCGGATGGCCTCGGGGACTTCGGCGGCCTTACCCAGGCCGTAGCCGACCTTGCCCTTACCGTCGCCCACGACGACCAGGGCGGAGAATTTCATCACGCGGCCGCCCTTCACGGTCTTGGAGACGCGGTTCAGGGACACGACCTTCTCGATATACTCGCTCTGTTCTCTTTCAAATCTAGGCATATTCTCGTTCCTCCCTCCTTAGAATTTCAGGCCGCCCTCGCGGGCGCCCTCGGCCAGAGCCTGCACGCGGCCGTGGTACAGATATCCGCCGCGGTCGAAGACCACGTTCTCGATACCCTTCGCCTTGGCGCGCTCGGCCACCAGCTTGCCCACGGCGGTCGCGGCGGCGATGTTTCCGCCGTACCCCTCAAGGGCCTTGTCCAGGGAGGAAGCGGCGACCAGCGTCACGCCGGAGACATCGTCGATGATCTGGGCGTAGATGTTGGCTTCGCTGCGGAACACGTTCAAACGCGGCATCTCGGGGGTGCCGGAGATCTTGGCGCGCACTCTTTTGTGGCGCTTCAAACGCTGTGCGTTGGTATTCGGCTTCTTAATCATTCTGGCACACCTCCTTACTTCTTGGCGCCGGTCTTACCGACCTTGCGGCGGATGACCTCGTCAGCATACTTGATGCCCTTGCCCTTATAAGGCTCGGGAGGACGCTTCTCGCGGACTTCGGCGGCGAACTGGCCCACGGCCTGCTTGTCGCATCCGCTGATGACGATTTTATTGGGAGCGGGGACGTCGATGGTGATGCCCTCGATCTCACTCACGATCACCTGGTGGGAGAAGCCCAGGTTCATGACCAGGTTCTTCCCTTCCTTGGCCACACGGTAACCCACGCCGTTGACCTCCAGCTCCTTCTTATAGCCGTCGGTCACGCCGACGACCATGTTGTTCAGAAGGGTGCGGGTCAAGCCGTGCAGGCTGCGGTGCAGCTTGTCGTCGGAAGGACGCTCCACGGTGATCGTGCTGCCTTCCTGCTTAATGATCATCTCGGGGCGCAGCTCGCGCTGGAGCTCACCCTTGGGTCCCTTCACGGTAACCACATTACCCTCGGCGACATTCACAGTCACGCCGGCGGGAACGGTAATGGGCATTCTGCCAATTCTAGACATTGTTCAAATACCCTCCTTACCAGACAAATGCCAGGACTTCGCCGCCGACATGCAGGCTGCGCGCCTTCTTGTCGGTCATGACGCCCTTGGACGTAGAGATGATGGCGATACCCAGGCCGCGCAGCACGCGGGGCAGCTCATCGGCGCCCACATAGACGCGCAGGCCGGGCTTGGAAACGCGGCGCAGGCCGGTGATGACCTTTTCTTTGCCCGCGTTGTACTTCAAGGTGATGTGGATCATGCCCTGCAGGCCGTCTTCCACTACCTGGAAGTTCTTGATGTAGCCCTCGTCCAGCAGGATCTGAGCGATGCTCTTCTTCATGTTGGAGGCGGGGACATCAACGGTGTCGTGCTTCGCGCTGTTGGCGTTGCGGATACGGGTCAACATATCTGCAACCGGATCGGTGATATGCATGGATAATTCCTCCTATTTTAGAGTTGCGGCCTTTTGGGGGCCGCTCCGGCAGCGAGGTATCATGGCCAATGGAGCAGTCCGCTCGCGCGTGGTGCCCAATTGGTCATGACCTTTCGCCATCCGTTCATGAACGGGACAAGTCCCGGTGTCATGCTGTTGGTGGGTCCGCGGCGCTCTTAGAAAGAGGCCTTGCGGACGCCGGGAATCTCACCCTTGTAGGCCAGCTCGCGGAAGCAGATACGGCACACGCCGTAGTCCCGGAGATAGGCATGGGGGCGGCCGCAGAGCTTGCAGCGGTTATACTTCCGGGAAGAGAACTTCGCGGGAGCCTGCTGCTTCAAAATCATAGACTTCTTAGCCATTTGTTCTCCTCCTTACTTCGCGAAGGGGGCGCCGACCTGCTCCAGCAGGGCCCGGGCCTCTTCGTCGGTTTTCGCGGTGGTGCAGATGACCACATCCATGCCGCGGATCTTGTCGATCTTGTCATACTCGATCTCGGGGAAGATCAGCTGCTCCTTAATGCCCAGGGCATAGTTGCCGCGGCCGTCGAAGGAGTTGGGGTTGATCCCCTGGAAATCACGGACGCGGGGCAGGGCCACGCTAAACAGGCGGTCCAAAAACTCCCACATCTTGTCGCCCCGGAGGGTGACCTTGGCGCCGATGGGCATCTCCTCGCGCAGCTTGAAGTTGGCGATGGATTTGCGGGCCTTGGTGATGATGGGCTTCTGGCCGGTGATCTGAGCCAGATCGCCCACCACGTTCTCCAGGACCTTGGCGTTCTCGCGCGCCTCGCCGCAGCCCACGTTCACGACGACCTTGTCGATCTTGGGGATCTGCATGACGCTTTTGTAGCCGAACTGCTTCATCAGAGCGGGAGCGATTTCGGCGGTATAGATTTCTTTCAGTCTAGCCATGGATCGTGACGCTCCTTTCTTTACAGTTCCGCGCCGCAGTGCTTGCACACGCGGGTCTTTTTTCCGTCAGCCACATTGTGGGCGACGCGGGTGCCCTTATTGCACTTGGGGCAGACCACCTGCACCTTGCAGGAGGCGATGGCCGCCTCGCGCTTGACGATGCCGCCCTCTTCGCCCTGCTTGCGGGGCTTGACGTGGCAGGTCACCATGTTGATGCCCTCCACCACCACCTTGCTGGAGCCGGGAACGGTGCCCAGCACCTTGCCCTGCTTTCCCTTGTCCTTGCCGGACAGGACGACAACGTTATCGCCCTTCTTGATATTCATAGCCATTTCGTTGCCCTCCTCAAATGACTTCGGGAGCCAGGGACAGGATCTTCATGTAATCCTTGTCGCGCAGCTCGCGAGCCACCGGCCCGAAGATACGGGTCCCTCTGGGGTTCTTGTCGTCCTTGATGAGGACGGCGGCGTTGTCGTCAAAGCGAACATAGGTGCCGTCGGCCCGGCGGACGCCCTTGGCGCTGCGGACGATGACGGCCTTGACCACTTCGCCCTTTTTCACCGTGCCGCCAGGGGCGGACTTGCGGACAGAGGCCACGATCACATCACCGATGTTGCCGAACTTGCGCTTGGAACCGCCCAGAACGCGGATGCACTTGATCTCCTTGGCGCCGGTATTATCGGCGACCTTCAGATAGGTTTCCTGCTGAATCATATACTCGGCACCTCCTTACTTCGCTTTTTCAATGATCTCGACCACGCGCCAGCGCTTGTCCTTGGACAGGGGGCGGGTCTCCATCACTTTCACCTTATCGCCGATCCCGCAGGCGTTCTGCTCGTCATGAGCCTTCAGCTTGTAGGTGCGGCCGACGATCTTCTTGTACAGAGGATGGGCAACGCGGTCCTCAATGGCGACGACCACGGTCTTATCCATCTTGTCGGAAACGACCTTACCGACCCGGGTCTTACGGGAGGAAGTTCTCTTCTCTTCGTTCATCTTCGTTTCCCTCCTTCTCACTGCTTATCGGAAGCCTGGAGCTCCCGCAAAACGGTCTTGACTCGGGCAAAATCATGCTTGGTCTCCCGGATCTTCACGGGGTTGTCAAGCTGATTGGTCGCGTGCTGCATGCGAAGAAAGAACAGGTCCTTCTTCAGTCCCGCCAGCTTCTCGTTGAGCTGCTCGGCGTTCATCTTACGGATTTCATTTGCCTTCATCTTTACTCACCTGCTTCCTCGGTGCGGGCGATGATCTTCGTCTTGATGGGCAGCTTGTGACTGGCCAGACGAAGCGCCTCGCGGGCAACTTCTTCGGAAACGCCGGCGATCTCAAACATGACACGGCCGGGCTTCACAACGGCGACCCAGAACTCGGGAGAACCCTTACCGGAACCCATGCGGGTCTCAGCGGGCTTCTTGGTCACGGGCTTATCGGGGAAAATCTTGATCCAGACCTGGCCGCCGCGCTTGGTATAGCGGGTCATGGCGATACGGGCCGCCTCGATCTGGTTGCTGGTGATCCAGGCGGGCTCCGTGGCGATCAGGCCATACTCACCGTAGGCCAGCGTGTTGCCGCGGGTGGCCTTGCCGGTCATACGGCCGCGGTGGACGCGGCGATATTTGACTCTCTTCGGCAGAAGCATTACTGGGCTCCTCCTTCCTTATTGGGTGCCGTGGGGGCTGCGGGGGCAGCCGGACGGGCAACGTTGGTGTTGGGCCGGAAACCGCCCTGGGGGCGGGCCTGGCCGGCAGGGCCGCGGTTGAAGCCGCCCTGGCCCGCGGGGCCGCGGTTGAAGCCGCCCTGGCC
>JAEXWS010000069.1 GCA_023406225.1 Bacillota bacterium
TCCCGGGGCGCATGAGGCCGCCGCTCCCGTCCCGCCAAAAAAGCGCCCCCGCCATACGGCGGGGGCGCGCAGCTTGTCGAAAAAGCCTCGCAGAGTTCGCGCCCGGAGGCGCGAAGAAAATCAAATCCATTTTCTCCGACGACATGTGCGTCGGGGAAAATACATCTCGGTCCGTAAGTGTGCGAACCGTCCGCTCACAGCGGACAGTGAGTGCGCGCGACGGGCCGCAGCCTACTCGAAAAAGTGCCGAAGGCGCTTTTTCGACAGCCTCAGGCGCGGGGCATTGCCCGCGCCTGAGGCTGAACGGCTTTACGACGCCGCGTACTGCTCCATCCGCCAGACAATGGCGGCCGCCTGTCCGCGGGTCAGGGTGTTGTTGGGCTTGAAGGTGCTGGTGCCGCCGCTGAAATATCCCTCCACGATGCCTGCCTCGTACAGCGCCTGGACAAACACGTCGCTGGTGTCGGTAAAGGGCTTCACGCTGGACACCGAGGCGGTGTCCAGCCGCAGGGCCTTGGCGGCAAGCTGGGCCACCTGCTGGCGGGTGACGGCCTTCCCCAGGCTGACGGAGCCGCTGACCAGGCCATCCGCCTGCGCTTTCGCCAGATATCCGCTGAAGATGTTAGACCCGGTGGGGGCCTGCTCGGGATAGCCCGCCGCCAGCATGATCAGCTTCAGCGCCTGACCGTAGGTCACGGTGGCGTCGGGCTTAAAGCCGCCGTCGCCGTATCCGTCGATGATCCCGGCATCCGCCAGCTCCACCACGTATTTGTAGCACCAGGTGGAGGAATCCACGTCGTTGAACCGCTTGACGGCGTTCACCACGCCCAGGGACACCTTGCCCGCGGCAAAGGCCTGGCCGCTGCCGTCATAGGCCGCGTAGGGGATCTCCACAGACCCGGTGAAGCCGGCGGCGGGCACGAAGCGGAGCTGGCTCATGCGGAGGCTCCCCGCGGCGTAGCCGTAATCTTCCCCGGCCTCCGCCTTCTCCCCGGTCCCGCTGCCCGCATACAGCGTGCCGGCCGACGCGTCCGGCAGCTCCAGGAGCCGGATGCCGGTCAGGGCCTTGCCCGTGGCGGAGGCTACCGCGCTGTAAATGGAGGAGGCGGGCAGATTGACGGAGGTCCCGGCGGGCGTCGCCCCGTACACCTCCGCCACCGTCCTGGAGGTGACGCTGATGAGGATGGTCCCCTTGACGGACCGGCCGCCGCTGCCGTAAGCGGTGAAGGGGACGCTCTCGCAGACGTTCACGCCGGAGGGCAGATAGCTCAGCTCGCTCAGGGCGTACTGGTCCGTGGAGCCGGGGCTGAAATAAAAGCTCTGGTCGCCGCAGTTGGAAGCGGTCAGCCGTGTCTTCGCCGTTCCGTATCTGCTGACGCCGTAATAGTCGTAATACAGCGAGCCGGTGGACGGGACCCCGTTCAGCCGCACGTAGGACAGCGTGCTGTTGGGATACGTCTTGTTGAAATACCGGGCGATGTCGTTTTGATTGATCTGGACCGTGGAGCCGTAGGCGGCGTAATAGCGGACGTCGCCCGCCTTCACACCGCCGCTTCCGCCGATGCGGATGGTCAGCGTGCCGTCCCGATAGTCGTCGTCGCCGTGGGCCCGGAAGCGCAGCGTCACCGTGCCGCTGTCCGCGTCCTTGTCCGCCACGAAGCTCAGGCCCTTCAGGGAATAGTCCCCATACTCGTCGGAGCTGTAGTAAAAGTCGTAGTCCTCGATCTCGTCTCCCTCGAAGGACTCCTCGTCGCGGCCTTCGTAATCGGAATAGATGATCCCGCTGGAGGACTTGTAGGACTTCTCCGCCTCAAAGGTGACATAGCGGAGGGTATCGTCGTCGTACTCCTCCTCAAAGAAATCCTTGAAGTCCTTGCGGTCCAGCTCCACCGTCCCGCCAGGCTCCGTCTCATAGGCCACGTCGCCCTTCTCATCGTCTCCGCCGGCGTCCCCGATGCGGATGACCACGGTGCCGTCCAGGTCCTCGTCGTCCCCGTGGGCGGTGAAATCCAACGTGACGGTGGTCCCGTCCGCGTCCTTGTCCGCCACGAAGCTCAGGCTCTTCAGGGAATAGTCCCCATACTCGTCGGAGCTGTAATAGAACTCCCCGTCCTCCAGATCGTCCTTGCTAAAGCGCTCCTCGTCGTCCCCGTCGTAATCGGAGTAGACGTATCCGTTGGAGGACTTGTAGGAGCTGCCCGGATCGAAGGTGATGTAACGGAGGGTGTCGTCGTACTCATCCTCGAAGAAATCCTTGAAGTCCCTGCGGTCGAAGGAGACCGCCCCGCCGGGCTCCACTTTGTAGACGATATCGCCCTTTTCATTGTCCGCCGTCTTGATCTCAATGGTCAAAACGCCGTCCAGCTCCTCTTCGTCACCGTAGGCGGTGAAGTCCAGGGTGACGGTGCCCCCGTCCGCGTCCTCATCCGCCACGAAGCTCAGGTCCTTCAGGGGATAGTCCCCGTATCTCTCCGAGCTGTAATAGAACTTTTGGTCGCTCAGGCTGTTCTTGCTGAAGCGCTCCTCGTCGTCCTTGTCGTAAAGGTAGTAGATGTACCCGTTGGAAGATTTATAGGAACTGCCGGGGTCAAAGGTAACATAGCGGAACGTGTCGTCGTACTCGTCCTCAAAGAAGTCTTTGAAATCCCTGCGGTCCAGGGAGACTTCTCCACCGGCCTCCACGCTGTAGCGCACGTCGCTCTTTGCCGCTCCGGCGGCGGGCGCCATCCCGGCGATCATGACCAGCGCCAGCGCGGCCGCCGGAAGCTTCCGTTTCAGAAAGTTCTTCATACAAGCCCTCCATCCATTCAACAGTCCCGGTGGTATTTCAGCAGATACCCCCACTTATACCAAATTATACTACACCGGCAAGCTGAAAGAAACCTGAAAAATGGAGCGGGACCTCTTTTTTCAGGTCCCGCTCCGCTTTTTAAAGGTCCCGTCCGCTTTCCAGCCGCTTTCGGAAGGCCCGGCCCAGGGCGTCCGCCGCCAGGAGGGCGTTATAAACCATGTCGGGGGTGACCGGGAAGGGCATATTGTGGATGGTGGAACCCGGCGCGCAGGACTTTTCGGCGGCCAGCCGGAGCGCCTCCTCCTCCGCCGCGCCGTACCCAAGGTCCGCCAGACACACCGGAAGGCCCACGCCGGAGCAGAACGCCATCACCTCGTCCACCTCCGCCGCGTCCTCCAGCACCAGCTGCACCAGCGTACAAAACGCCACCTTGTCGCCGTGGCGGCGGTCATGGAGCTCCGGGATGAAGGTCAGTCCCTTTTGAATGGCGTGGGCCGCGGCCAGGCCGCCGCTCTCAAATCCCACGCTGGAAAGATACGTGTTCACCTCCACGATGGTCTCCACCGCCTCGGTGCACGCCCCGGCCTCCACGGCCAGCTTCGCCCGCAGTCCGTCCCGCTTCAAGTATTCCCAGCACATGTCCGCAAGCCCGCCGGCCGCGCGGGTGGGCGTGCCGGACACCTGGTTGTTTCGGCCGGAAGCCCGGCAGGCCCGGGCCTCGAAATGCGTGGCGAGGGCGTCCCCCATCCCGGCGGTCAAAAGCGCGGGCGGCGCCTTTGCGATGACCGCCGTATCCGCCAGCACCACGTCGGGGCAGGCGTTCAGGAACAGATACCGGTCAAACTCCCCGTTCTCCTTGTAGATAACGCTCAGGGAGCTGCACGGAGAATCCGTGGACGCCACCGTGGGGACGATCACCACGGGCAGGCCCGCCTGATGGGCCACGGCCTTGGCGGTGTCCAGGATCTTTCCCCCGCCGACGCCCACAACGGCGGTGGCCTTCTGCTCCGCCGAAACGGCGGCCAGCCGTTTGATCTGCGGCCAGGAGCACTCCCCCTGAAAAATCTCATAGCGGATCTGGTAATCCTTTCCGGCAAAGCACCTTTCCAGGATAGGGCAGATCCGTTTGGTGCCGGATTCGCTGATAAGGACCAGGAGACGGTTTCCCATCCCCTGGAGATATTGGTCGAACGTCTCCAGAACGCCTGCCCCCTGCACATATTTGGCAGGGCTTTTTAAAACTTTATGCATCTGTTCCTCCATATCAAAGGGGCGGAAGGATACCCCTTCCGCCCCCGTTGCGTTATTTCATCAGGCTCGGCAGCCACAGGCAGATCTTGGGGATATAGGTGATCAACAGAAGGTTTACAAGGCAGCACAGCATATATTTCAGCAAATGCCGGTTGACCAGCTCTCCCACCTTGGCCTGGCGCAGCGTGGCCGCCACATAGAGATTGATGCCGAGAGGCGGCGTGATCATACCAATGCACATGTTCAGCAGCATCACGATGCCGAAATGCACGGTATCGATGCCGTAGGAGACGACGGCGGGCAGCAGGATGGGCGCGATGATCAGCACCGCGGGCGTGGTATCCATAAAGCAGCCCACCACCAGCAGCAGCACATTCACAAGCAACAGGAACACATATTTGTTGGAGCAGACGCTCATCAGGAACTCAGCCGCGTGGGCAGGGATCTGCTCCCGGGTCATCAGCAGGCCGAACACGCCCGCGCAGGCCACGATGAACATGATCATGCCGGAGGAGGCCGCCGCCGTGCGGACCGTCTGGACCAGGGTTTTGAAGTTGATCTCCCGGTAGATGAAGCATCCCACGATCAAGCCGTAGGCGCAGGCCACGGCGGCGGATTCCGTGGGCGTGAATACGCCGGAATAGATGCCGCCCAGGATGATGATGGGCATGAAGATGGCGCCGATGGCGCGGTAGGCGGACTTTCCAAACTGACGGATGCTGAACTTGGTGCGGGGGATCTTGTTCTTGACGCCGTACAGCACTGCGAAAAAGATCATCATGCAGCCCAGTGTGATGCCCGGCACGATGCCCGCCATAAACATGTTGCCCACGGACACGCCCGTTGCCGAACAGTAGGTGATCATCACGGTGCTTGGCGGGATGATGGTGCCCAGCATGCCTGCGGCGGCCACGGTGGACAAGGCGAATTTTCGGCTGTAGCCGCCCTGCTCCAGCGCAGGCACCATGACGGAGCCGATGGCCGCCACTGTGGCGGTGGGCGAACCGCACAGACAGCCGAAGAGCATGCACGCAAAGATGGTGACGACGCCAAGCCCGCCCGGCATCCATCCCACGGCGGCGTTTGCGAACCCGATCAGACGCTGGGAAATTCCGCCGCTGCTCATCAGCGCGCCGGCCAGCATGAAGAAGGGGATGGCCGCCAGGGTAAAGCTGTCGATGGAGGAAAACATCTTCTGGATGACCGTGAACAACGGCATTAGGTCTCCGGCCATGATGGCCGCCATGCCGCCGCCCACCAGGGCCAGGGCAATGGGCATGCCCAGAACGGTGATCACGGCAAACGTGATAAACAAAACGGCGCTGATCATGTCTCCTCCCCCGCTTTCCCTTGGATTTTCTCCGCGATCCGCTCACTGATCCCGCAAATATAATGCACGATGCTCATCAGCAGCCCCGCCGGGATGCAGATGAAAACAAAGTAGGTGGGGATCTGCGTGGTGGTGGTCATCTGCTTCGTGGCGACCAGATGCATCAGCATCTGGATGGACAGCGCAAACAGCAGCACAAACAGCAGCGCGCAGAAAATTTCCGTGACGATCTTGACGACGCTTTTCGTCTTTTCCGGCAGCATGTCCACAAATACCTCCACGCCGATGTGGGATTTCGTTTTCACGCCGATGCTGGTTCCGATGTACACCACGTAGATCATCAGAAAGCGGGCTAATTCCTCCCCCTGTAAAAAGGGGATCTTCAGCAGGTACCGGCACAGCACGCTCCAGCAAACAATGAGCACCATTGCCAGAAAGAGGACGACGCTCAGCGTATCTTCAAACTTGCTGACCGCGTGATCGATTTTTTTCAGCATTGCAGTTCTCTGTATCGCTCGACTTTCCGGCGATACTCTCCTTTCTCCCGTCCGAAACAGGGGCGGAACACCGCCCCTGTTCCATAAGTCCGCCTTACTGTGCCGCGGCCACGTCGGCCCGAATCGCGTCTACCAGCGCGGGATCGATCTTGCCCTCTCCCACGTAGTTTTCATAAATCGGCTCCACAGCGGCAGCCCAGTCGGTGGTGTCCACCTCGATGAAGGTGGCTCCGCCCTCTTCCATCTTGCCGCGGAAGTCGGCCATCTGCTCATCGCAGACCTCATAATGGTACTGCCGGGCCTCCTCGGCGCACTGGACCACCAGGGTCTGGATATCGGCGGGCAGGGAGTTCCAGAGGTTCAGGTTGCAGATCAGGGGAGCGGGGCTGTAGCCGTGATTGCTCAGGGTGATATAGGGCGCAACCTCATAGAAGTTGGCGGTATACATATTGGGAACGGTGGTGGAGCTGACCGCGTCCACAACGCCCTGCTGAAGGGAGGTGTAGATATCGCCCCAGGAGAGGACCACCGGCATGGCGCCCAGGTCCTTATAGATATCCGCCTGGAGGGCGCTGTCAATGGAGCGGACGCGCAGGCCGCTCAGGTCCGCAAGAGAATTGACGGGCTTCGTGCTTCCGATGGCGTAAATACCGTTTTCCCAGTAATTGATGCCCTTCATGCCGATGGCCTCCAGGGCGTCCAGCTGACCGGCCGCGGCCTCGCCGCCGAGAGCCGCCCGGGCAACCTCCGCGTCGGGAAACAGATAGGGCAGGTCATAGACCGACATGGCATCCGTAAAGTTGGAGAGAGAGGCGGAGCTTTCCACGATGAAGTCGATGGACCCCATCTGCACACCCTCCAGGCACTCCTTGGCGGAACCCAGCGTGCCGCCGGAGTGGACAGTCAGCGTGATGGCGCCGCCGCTGCGCTCTTTGAGCAGGTCCGCAAACTTCAAAAGGCCCAGATCCCAGGAGCTGCCCACGGCCAGGCCGCTGGAAACCGTCCAGTTGTAGGTCTCGCCCTCGGCAGAGGACGCGCCGGGGTCCTTCGCCGCTTCGCCGCTGCCGCCGCAGGCCGCCAGGGAGAGGACCATCGCCAGCGCCAGGACAAGAGTCAACAATCTTTTTTTCATAGGTACCTCCAAAAATTTTTTTCTTCAGAAACCGTATCCTTATTTGACGATCCGGTGGCCGCGCTCATCGTGGTCTTTATCGTACCGGATATAGCTGCCGCCGTTGAAGCCGTTGAAGCCCAAGGGATTGCGGAAGCCCAGGGGGTTGATGCCCACGGGGTGGTCCTTCATCAGGTCGGCGATGAACTGGGTGTAGCCCTCCACGACCTGCTCCACCAGGGCGTCGCCCTTTTCCTTGGTGGCCTTGGTGGGATTGCCGATGACGCCGTAATCCAGGTCGTCTCTCTCCAGCAGGGCGAAGGTGCCGTCGAAGTGGTACATCTGCCACTTGTGGGAGGTCTCGCCGGGGGCCTTCTTCCACTTGCCGTCCACCAGCTTCGTGCCGCCGCCGTCGATGGCCAGATCCATGTGCATCAGATCGCCGTACAGGGACAGGCCCATGGAGGACTCGGCCTCATCCGCGTGCCACATGTAGTCCTCCAGGATGTTCTTGTCGTCGCCCAGGAAGTCGTACCAGGTGGAGGCCACGGTGAAGTAGCCCTCCATGCCCAGCTTGTGGACGGCGGTGATAAAACTGCTGTCCGCGCCGTGGGCCACCAGCAGGATGAACTTGTTGTAGCCCACGTTGGCGGCCCCGGCGATGATGTCGTGGATCAGGGCGATGTTGGTCTCATAGTTCAATGCGATGGTGCCGGGCATCCCCATGTGCATGTAGGGATGACCGCCGTACATGGGGCAGGGAAGGACCGTGGCGCCGGAGCGCTCCGCCACCTTCTCGGCCAGGCCGATGGCGTTGAAGCTGTCCATGCCGTTGGGGCAGTGGGGTCCGTGCTGCTCGATGGCGCCCAAGGGGAGGATCGCCACGTCGCAGACTTCCTTGGCATACGCCATGTTCACAGGGGTCGTGTTGTTCTGGAACCAAACGGAATCTCTCTTATTGAGCTTAAACTCAGTCTGCTTTTTCAGTTCTGCCATGATGTTTCTTCCTTTCGAAATCAAACGTTATTTTTATTGCTGAACGATTCAGCATGGTCCACAAAATCAGGGCTTGAGCAGGATCTTGATGCGCATTTCCTTTTTGGATCGCACCATTTTCACCACGTCCTCCAGTTCCTCCATGGGCTTTACGTGGGTGATGAGGGGCTTTGCCTTCAGCTTTCCGGCGGCCATGTACCGCAGCACGGGTCCGAAGGAGTTGGGGCTTGCAAGGGACCCCACCAGGGCGGCGTCCTTGACGATGAGGGTGTTCATGGCCACCTCCACCACGGGGCCGCTGTACCAGCTCACCGCCACGATGCGGCCGGTGGGCTTCAGGGCCCGGACCGCCATGTCCAGCGCGGCGTTGCTGCCGGAGGTCTCGATGATGATCTCCGGGCCGCCTTCGGTGAGCTCCTGGGCGCGGAGCACCACGTCCTCCCGGTGGTAGTTGATGGTCTCCGCCACGCCGCACGTCCTGGCGATGGCCAGCTTCTCATCCCAGCTGCCCGCCATGATGACCTTACTGGCGCCCTCCAGATTTGCAAGCTGGGCAGCCAGCTGGCCGATAGGGCCGTCCCCGATGACCAGCACCTGCGCGCCGGCTGGGATCTCCGCCTTCGCCGCGGCGTAAGCGGCGGTGGCCGCGGGCTCCGCAAGGGCCGCCTCCTCCAGGCTCAGTCCGTCCGGGATCTTGTACACGTGCCGTTGGGGCACCGCCACATACTCGGCGAACACGCCCTGGCGGTTGCGGTAGGACCCGATGACCTCCCGGTTGGAGCACAGGTTGTAATGCCCCCGGCGGCATTCGTCGCACGCTCCACAGCCCAGGCTCACGTCGGAGGTGACCCGGTCGCCCACCTTGAAATCCCGGACGCCCCTGCCCACCGCCGCCACGGTCCCGCTCCACTCGTGCCCCGGGATGATGGGATAGGTGGTGTTGCCGTTTTTGATATGGACCATTTCTCCGGTGAGCAGCTCGATGTCCGTGGCACAGAAGCCGGCGTAGGCGATCTTCGCCAGGATCTCGCCGTCCCGGACCTCCGGCTGGGGGATATCCCCGTATTCAATGACTTCCGGCTGCATAAAGCGGATAGCTTTCATCCATGCACTCCCTTCCTTCCAAAAGCTGATTCTCTCGGTTTAAAATCTGGATCTCCCCCTGCCGAAAGCACACCGCCCGGCAGCGGGCCGCGTCCCGGAGCGCGTCGCAGAACGCGCCGGGGTCGCCCTTGTGCTCGGCAAAGGTCCAGCAGTGGCAGGGCACCGCGTTGGGCGCGCCGGTGAGGAGCGCCGCGTCCGCGCCCTCCCGCGCGTCCATGTTGCCGAACTGGCCGTTGATGGAGAGGAACGCCGCGTCCGGACCAAAGTCCGCCACCCGCTCAAACAGGTCTTCGTGGAAAGCGGTGTCCCCGGAGAAATAGAGCCGGTGGCCGCCCATCTCCAGCAGCACCCCGATGGCGTCGGGGGCCATATCCCCATGATCCGCCAGGACGGCCTGGATGGTAATGGCCCGGTCCTTATAGACGTCCCCCCGGTCCAGCCGGTAGCAGCGGCCGCCGGGAACGCCGATCTCCTGAAATTTGTTCACGCAGCTGCTGGGACCCAGAAACAGGGTCTTTGGGGAGTTTTGCGCGATGACCGGGATGGCGTCGTAATCAAAGTGGTCGAAATGCAGGTGGGTGGTCACATGGTAGTCGGGCGCCAGCTCTTCCGGACCGATCAGCATGGCCGAAAGGCGCTTGAAGCCCCGCATCCGCTCGCCGCAGTTGCTCAGATAGGGGTCCAGGACCAGCGTGTTTCCCCTCTCGTCCTTCAGGAAAAAGCCGGCCTGGCCCAGCCAGCAGACGGCCACCTCCCCCGCCGCCGCGCTGACAGAGCGAATATCATTCGCCAGGTTCATGTCATTGCTCCTTCATTGTTACTTTAGTACAGGCATCCCTCCAACCAAGAATACCGCTCGTCGAACTGCACCCGGTACTGCTTGCGCGCGCCGGCCAGGCCCCAGAGAAGGTACGCGGTGGAGCCGGGCAGGGCGATGGTGGTGTGGTACCCGGTGGGCAGGGCGATGGCCGTGTTGTTCTCCTCCACCACGTTGACCTCGTCCCAGAGCTTTCTGCCGTCCTCCGTCAGGTCGTAGCCGTGCTGATAGAGGCCGCCCTGCCCGGTGGGAGAGCCGGAGCGGACCTGGAAGGAGAAGATCTCGTCCAGGACGCACTCTCTGCCCTCGATCTCATAGTCGTGGCGGTGGGCGGGGAAGCCGATCCAGCCGCCGGGGATGGACACCGTCTCGCCCACGATCAAAAGCTTTGTGATGTGGTCGTTGTGCTTGCCGGGCTGGCCGAAGATGTGGCGGTATTTCCGCTTATAGATGTACTCGCCGGGCTCGCCCTCCTCAACGTTTTCCGGCGGGCAGAAATAGGGCGCGTTGCCCGTGGCGCAATAGGCGGTGAACACCCGGGCCTCCATGCCCTTCCCGCTGTACAGCCGGACCTTCGCCTTGGGCGGCGCATACAGGGCCGTCGGCAGATCGTCATAGACGTTCCTCCGGACGCCCTTGGCGCCGTTGACCACGGCGACGCCCTCATACTCCACCCAGCAGGTCATGTCGCCCTGCTGGAGCACGATGGCCTGCTCCTCGCCGGTGACCGTGTACTCCAGCGTCTCTCCCGCTTTCAGCAGGATGCGCCCGAAGCCCATGAAGGTCATGGCGGAGTTGCCCTTGGAGATCACGCTCTCATAGCCGTTCAGGTCCTGAAAGCGGTAGACGGTTGTGTAAGACATTGTTTTACGCTCCTTTATTCATGTTTCAGCACGTCTGCGTTGACCGGATATGTGACGGGCCTGCCGGTGAGATACTCTGTGACGCCCATGGCGCTGTCCATGGCCATGGCCCGGAGGGCGCCGTCGCTGAGGGCGGCGTTGTGGGGAGAGACGATCACATTCTCCATGGCGAAGAGCGGGTTGTCCGGCGCGGGCGGCTCCTGCTCGAACACATCCAGCCCCGCCCCGGCGATCTCGCCGTTTTCCAGGGCGGCGATCATGGCCTGCTCGTCGATGACGGGCCCCCGGGCCGCGTTGATGATATAGGCGCTGGGCTTCATGGCTTTGAACTGCTCCGCGCCCACCAGGTGGAAGGTGGATGGAAAGAGGGAGGTGTGCACGATGACAAAGTCCGATCTCTGGTACAGCTCCTCCGCCGGGACCATCCGTACCCCCAGGTCCCGCACGCTCTCCTGCTCCACGAAGGGATCGGTGGAGAGGATATCCATCTCGAAGCCGGACAGCTTTTGCACCACCATCCGGGAGATCTTGCCCATGCCCACGATGCCCACCGTCGCGCCCTTGAGCTCCATGGTCTTGTAGGCGTTGCGCTGGCTGAACCCGCCCATTCGGGTCAGTTTGTCCATGCGGACCGTCCGCTTGGACAGGGCCAGCAGCAGCATCACGATGTGCTCGGCCACCGCGTTCAGGTTGGAGAAGGGGGCGTTGACCACCAGGATGCCCTTTTGGGTCGCGTGGTCCACGTCGATGTTGTCCACCCCCATGCCGTGCTTGGCCACCACTCTCAGCGCAGGGATGGCGTCCATGATCTCCGCGGTGATCTTGGCGGACCGGATCAGGATGGCGGCGCAGCCCTGGGCCTGGCGGACGATGTCCTCCGGCGCGGTGGAGGTCCCCTGGACCACCTCGAAGTTCTCCCGGAGATACGCCGCCGCATCCGGGTGGATCTGCTCTGTCAGAAATACTTTCTGCATACGGCCTCTCCTCTCAGCCCCGAATCTGGTCGACGGCATTTTTGCCCCATTTGACGATCATTCCCTGGTCGGAGGCCAGCAGGATATACTGCACGCCCTTGGCGATCAGGTTTTTGGCCGCTTCCGGCGTGCCCGCCACGGTCCCCACCGCCTTGCCGGCGGCCAGGGTCTTGGCTGTCACGGTCTCGATGGCCGCCTTCACCTCCGGGTCCGCCGTGCTGCCGGGGACGCCGTAGGACTGGGAGAGGTCCATGGGGCCGATAAAGATGACGTCGATGCCGTCCACCTTCAAAACCTCGTCCAGATTCTCCACGCAGGTCCTGGTCTCACAGTGGGAGACGATCATGGTGTTGGCGTTGGCCGCGTCGATATACTCCTGCACGCCGCAGGTCCCGTAATCGCAGGCCCGGACGCTGGGGGACAGGCCCCGGACCCCGTGGGGGGTGTATTTCACATAGGACACCAGATTCCGGGCCTGTTCCGGGGTATCCACGTTGGGCACCTGCACCCCGGCGTATCCCAGGTCCAGGTTTTGCAGGATCTCCACCTGCTGGTTCTCCCGGACGCGGACCAGGGGCGTGATGCCCGCCGCGTCCGCCGCTCGGACAATGTTGGTGAGCTGTTCCCGGTCCACGGCGACGTGCTCCGTGTCCAGAACAAAGAAGTCAAAGCCCGCCAAAGCCAAAAGCTCCACCACCGCCGGGTCCGTCAGCTTGACAAAGGTGCCGATGGCGCTTTCGCCCTGCCGGATGCGTTTTTTGAGTGCGTTCTCCCGCATGCGATCCCTTCCTTTATGTACGCCGGTCCGTTTTTCGGTCCGGCTGGTTTCAACATGATAAAAGCAAAACGTATGCCTGACCGCCCGTTTTCTTCTTTTTCCCGCTTTTTTGTGGATGTCGCACAATATTTTTAAATCCGTTCCGTGAAATCGCCTGGTTTTCAGGTCCTATGACGCCGGTTTTCTGCCCGGTGTATGCAAATCGTCTCTTCAGCCCGCCGGAATTTGTGCGCATTCCCGCATCACCGTATGCGTTTTTACAACGCTTTCTCCTGATAAAAAGCAGGAGAGCGGTGGAACCGCTCTCCTGCCGTCATACACAGGACCATGCCGCGGGGGCTCCGGTCAATCCTGCCGTGTCTCCTTATATCCCTGCATCTTTCGGAC
The DNA here is from genome assembly GCA_023406225.1 of Bacillota bacterium. Taxonomy (GTDB): domain Bacteria; phylum Bacillota; class Clostridia; order Oscillospirales; family Oscillospiraceae; genus Oscillibacter. The sequence goes on from JAEXWS010000069.1 coordinate 12,900, forward strand.
GATGGTGGACGGGTCCACCTTCAGCGCGGCCGCCGCCTTGCGCACGGAGCCCTGCTCCCGGATCGCCCGCTCGATCATCCCGCGCTCCGTTCTCTCCACCGCCTCCTTCAAGGAGAGGAGCTCCTCCCCGCAGGCCGTTTGCTGGTAGGGAGACTCCGGGCGGAACTTCCCGGGCAGGTTCTCCCGGCGGATCACGTCTCCCGGCGTGGTGATCACCAGATTTTCCAGCAGGTTTTCCAGTTCCCGGACGTTGCCGGGCCACCCATAGGCCTCAAAGGCGTCGATGGTGTCCGAGTAGATGGATTTCTGGGTGTGGTACTTTTCATTCACCACCATCAAAAAATGGTTGATGAGGGGCACGATATCCTCCCGGCGCTCCCGCAGGGGCGGGATGGAAATGGTGACCACGTTCAGCCGGTAATAGAGGTCCTCCCGGAAGTTCCCCTCCCGCACCATGCGCTCCAGATCCTTGTTGGTGGCCGCCACCACCCGCACGTCCAGCTCAATGGGAGCGGTGCCGCCCACCCGGGTCACCCTGCGCTGCTGCAGCACCCGCAGCAGCTTCACCTGCATGTGCAGGGGAAGGTCCCCGATCTCGTCGAGAAAAATGGTCCCGCCGTTGGCGGATTCAAAAAGGCCCTGATGCCCCCGGGCGTCCGCGCCGGTAAAGGCCCCCTTCTCGTAACCGAACAGCTCCGACTCGATGAGGTTTTCCGGGATGGCGCCGCAGTTGACCTGCACATAGGGCTTGTCCTTCCGGGGACTGTTGTTGACGATGAGCTCCGAGATCAGCTCCTTGCCGGTGCCGGACTCCCCCAGGATCAGCACCGTGGCGCCGTCAAAGGCGGCCACCCGCTGGGCCAGCTCCACCACCCCGTAAAAGGATTTGCTGTTGGCGATGATGGTCCCCATGCCCAGGCGGATCTTCATGCTCTCCAGCTGCTTGCTCTGCATTTGAATGATCTCTTCCTTGTCCCGCAGGCTGTTTTGCATCTGGTTCAGGGCGGTGATGTCCCGCACGTTGTTGAACACGTGCTTGACCGCGCCGTTCTCGTCAAAGATGGGCGCGGCCGTGGCCAGGACCGTCAGCTCCGTGTGGTAGTTATAGCTCACCTTGGAGATCTGCTGCTTTTTTTCGATGGCCTCCAGCACCGCGGAATCCGAAAAGACCTTGTCCTCCAGAAGCTGCTGGGTGGTGCGGCCCTCCAGCTCCTCCTTGCTCACGCCCAAAAGCGTGGCGTTGGCGGAGTTGGCAAACAAGATCTTCCCATCCCCGTCCGTGATCCAAATCCCGTCATAGGAGGATTCCAGCATCGTCATCAGGCTGTCCGCATCGATCATGCGCCCCCAGCTCCCTTCCCGTTCCGTCGCAAATCGTCGTTTAGCGTCATTTTATCAAAAAAGCCCCGGCGTGTAAAGCGAACAATTTTTACTTCCCCCCGCCGGATATCTTCGTGAATTCCGCCAAACAGGCCCCCGCTGTTTGGTGAAAAGGGAAAAAATGCAAAAATATCTCCGCCTATTGTTGACTATTTTTATCCAGAATGCTATGATGGCCTCAAATCAGAAAGGGGGCGATGGTCCTGCTGATCACACGGGAGACGGATTACGCCCTGCGCATCCTGCGGGCGCTGGCCGACGGAGAGCGCCGCACCATGAAGACCCTCTGCGAGGCGGAGGAGGTCCCCCAGCAGTTCGCCTACAAGATCGTGAAAAAGCTGGCCCGTGCCGGCCTGGTCCAGAGCACCCGGGGCGTGGACGGCGGCTGCCGCCTCACCTGCGACCTGGCGCGCACCACGCTGTACGATCTGGTGCAGGTGATGGAGGCGGACTGCCAGGTGAGCGCCTGCATGGACCCCGGCTATCAGTGCCCCTGGGTGGCGAAGCACTGCCGCCGCTGCACGGTCCACGGCGAGCTGGCCGCCATCCAGAAAAAGCTGGACGGCGAGCTGCGGTCCCACTCCCTGCAAAGCGTGCTGCTGGGCGGTCCCTGACCCCCCTCCCCGGCGGTCCCTTTTTCTTTGCCATTAAAGTGGATAAAACTTATCAACAATTATATCACAAGGAGGCAGCGGTATGTATTTCAAAACGACCCCCGAGCATGAGGCGTTCCGGGCCAAGGTCCGGGAGTTTGCCGAGGCGGAGATCAAGCCCTACACCTTCCTCTGGGACAAGGAAAACCAATTCCCCAGGGAAGCCGTGGCCATGATGGGCAAGCTGGGCTGGATGGGCATCCCCTTCCCCAAGGAGTACGGCGGCGCTGGAATGGACGCGCTCAGCTACGCCATCGCCGTGGAGGAGCTGGCCCGGGTGGACGGCGGCGCGGGCGTCATCCTCTCCGCCCACGTGTCCCTGGGCTCCTGGCCCATCTTCGCCTACGGCACCGAGGAGCAGAAGAAAAAGTACCTGGCGCCTCTCGCCAGAGGCGAGAAGATCGGCGCCTTCGGCCTCACCGAGCCCAACGCCGGGTCCGACGCGGGCGGCACGGAGACCACCGCCGTCCTCCAGGGGGACCATTACATCCTCAACGGCGAGAAGATCTTCATCACCAACGGCGGCGAGGCGGACATCTATGTGGTCTTTGCCGTCACCACGCCCGGCATCGGCACCAAGGGCATCAGCGCCTTCATCGTGGAAAAGGGCTGGGAGGGCTTTGAGTTCGGCGACCACTACGACAAGATGGGCATCCGCTCCTCCGCCACGGCCCAGCTCCTCTTCAACGACGTGAAGGTGCCTAAGGAGAATCTGCTGGGCAAGGAGGGCAAGGGCTTTTCCATCGCCATGGCCACTTTGGACGGCGGGCGCATCGGCATCGCCTCCCAGGCCCTGGGCATCGCCCAGGGGGCCTTTGAAAGCGCGGTGGCCTACGCCAAGGAGCGGGTCCAGTTCGACAAGCCCATCGCCTTCCAGCAGGCCATCTCCTTCAAGATCGCGGACATGGCCACCAAGCTCCGCTGCGCCCGGCTGCTCATTTACAGCGCCGCCGAGCTGAAGGAGCACCACGAGCCCTACGGCATGGAGTCCGCCATGGCGAAGCAGTACGCCTCGGACATCGCCCTGGAGGTCACCAACGAGGCCCTCCAGATCTTCGGCGGCACCGGCTATCTCAAGGGCATGGACGTGGAGCGGATGTACCGGGATGCCAAAATCACCACCATCTACGAGGGCACCAACGAAATTCAGCGCGTCGTGATCGCCTCCCACATCCTGGGCAAGCCGCCCAAGGAGGCCGCCCCCGCCCTGAAAAAGACCGGCAACGTCACCGGCGCCCGGAAGAAGCTGATCTTGAAGGAGGGCTCCGCCCAGGAGCGGGTGGACGCGCTGGTGGCCGGGCTGAAAAAAGACGGCTACGACTTCACCGTGGGCATCCCCATGGACACCCCCATCGCCAAGGCGGAGCGGGTGGTCAGCGCGGGCAAGGGCATCGGTGAGAAGAAGAACATGAAGCTCATCGAGAACCTGGCCAGGGCCGCCGGCGCGGCCGTCGGCTCCTCCCGCCCGGTGGCGGAGACCCTGCGCTACGTGCCCATCAACCGCTATGTGGGCATGTCCGGCCAGAAGTTCTCCGGCAATCTGTACATCGCCTGCGGCGTCTCCGGCGCCATCCAGCACCTCAAGGGCATCAAGGAGGCCTCCACCATCGTTGCCATCAATAAAAACGCCAACGCCCCCATCTTCAAAAACTGCGACTACGGCATCGTGGGCGACGTGATGGAGATCCTGCCCCTGCTCACCGCCGCCCTGGACACCGGGGAAAAGCTCCCCGCCCCGCCCATGAAGAAGGTCAAGCGGGCCACGCCCAAGAAGGAGCGTCCGCCTTACGCCATCCACGTCTGCGGCGGCTGCGGCTACGAGTACGACCCCTCCCTGGGCGACCCGGACGCCGACGTGGCCCCCGGCACGCTGTTTGAAAAGCTGCCCGAGGACTGGGTGTGCCCCGAGTGCGCGGAAGCCAAGGACAACTTTGTGGAAGCCTGACGCCATCTGAAATAAGGAGGATTACAACATGCATTGCGTGAGAAACGTGACCGAGGACCTCTACTGGGTAGGCGCCAACGACCACCGCCTGGCCCTCTTTGAGAACATCCATCCCATCCCCAGGGGCGTGAGCTATAACGCCTATCTTCTGCTGGACGAACAGACGGTGCTGTTCGACACCATCGACTGGTCCGCCTGCCGCCAGCTCCTGGACAACATCCAGTTCCTGCTCCAGGACCGGCCATTGGATGTGCTGGTCATCAACCACATGGAGCCGGACCACGGCGCGTCCATCGAGGAGATCCTGCTCCGCTATCCCAAGGTGAAGGTCATCAGCACCACCAAGGCCTTCATGCTCATGCGCCAGTTCGGCTTCCACATCGACGGCCACGAGCTGGTGGAGGTCTCCGAGGGGGACACCCAGTGCTTCGGAAAGCACACCGTCACCTTTGTAGCGGCCCCCATGGTCCACTGGCCCGAGGCCATGGTGACCCTGGACGTGACCAACGGCGTGCTCTTCGCCGCTGACGCCTTCGGCTCCTTCATCGCGCTGGACGGCAAGCTCTTCAACGACGAGGTGGACTTTGATCGGGACTGGATCGGCGAGGCCCGCCGGTACTTCACCAACATCGTTGGCAAATACGGCCCTCATGTCCAGCTCCTTTTGAAGAAGGCGGCCACGGTCCTGGACCAGATCAAGTTCATCTGCCCCCTCCACGGCCCTGTGTGGCGCGGCGACTTCGGCTACATCCTGGACAAATACCAGCACTGGAGCACCTATGAGCCGGAGGAACAGGCGGTCATGGTGGTCTACGCCTCCATGTACGGCAACACGGAGTCCGCCGCCCAGGCCCTGTGCGCGAAGCTGGCGGAGCGCGGCGTGAAGAACACGGTGCTGTACGACGTTTCCAGCACCCACGTCTCCTACCTGATCTCCGAGGCCTTCCGGGTGAGCCACATCGTCTTTGCCTCCGTGACCTACAACCTGGGCATCTACCCGGTGATGCACAACTTCCTCATGGACATGAAGGCCCTGAACCTCCAGAACCGCACCTGCGCCATCATCGAAAACGGCTCCTGGGCCCCCAAGTCCGGCGATCTGATGCAGAAGTTTCTGGACGAGGAGCTTAAGTGCATGACGGTGCTGAACGAGCGGCTGTCCCTGGCCTCCTCCCTAAAGGAGGACCAGGCCGACGAGCTGGACGCCCTGGCCGCCGCCATCGCGGACGATCTGCAGGGCAAATAACGGCGCTCCGCTCAAAAAAAAGTCCGCCCCTCACGGGGCGGACTTTTTTGAAAGATCCGGGATCAGAGCATCGCGTTGTTGAAGCGCATGAGCATGGCCGCCACATGGGCGCGGGTGGCCTGCCCCTCGGGGTTCAGCGCGCCGTCAGCGGTGCCGGAGAGGATGCCGCTGCCGACCGCCCACCGCATGGCCTCGGCGGCGTAATCCGCCACGGCCCCGGCGTCGGTGAAGTCCAGCGCGGTATCCTCCGCCGCGGGAGCGCCCGCATAGCGCCACAGCATCACGGCGAGCTGCTGGCGGGAGATAGTGCCGTCGGGCTCGGTCCCATCGGACACGCCCTTCTCCACGGCCCAGGCCATGCCCTTGGCGAACGCCTCGCCGCTGGTGTCCGCGCCGTCCAGCCGGGCCAGCACGGTCATCAGCATGGCGCGGGTCATGGGCGCGGCGGGAGTGAAGGTGTCCGCGCCGGTGCCGTTGAACAGCTCCCGGGACGCCACGTAGTCCACCGCGTCGGCGGCCCAGTAGGAAGCGGGCACATCCGCGAAGTCCTTGCTGTTGTCCACGATCTTAAGGGTGGCGTCGGCCTCCAGGACCAGCGCCACGCCCGCCTCGGTCACCACGGAGGTCTTTACGATCTCCTCGGTGCCGTCGGCGTGGACGATCACGGCCACCGTTCCGGGCGTGACCTTCTCCACAGGGACCTCCACCTTGACGCTGTCCACGCTCTTGGGCACGCTGACGGTCACGGCGGGGGCGTCCTTCGTGCTGTCCGCCGCCGGGACCTCCAGGGGCAGCGTCACGGCCTCGCCGCTCTTGGCGGCCTCTTTGGCCGCGGAGGCGGACACGGAGGCGGCCGCCTTGACCACTTCCCCGTCCTCCGTGACCACGGCGCCGGTGACGCCGTCGGGGGTCTTGACCGTCTCGGTAACGGTGCCGTCCTTCGTCGTCTCAACGGTGGTAACGGTGCCGTCCTTTTCCTTGGTGGTCTCCGTCACCGTGCCGGTCTTTTGATCGGTGACCGTGGTGGTGGTGGAGCCGTCCTTGTTGGTGGTGGTCTCCGTGGTGGTGCCGGAGGAAGAGGACCCGCCGCCTCCTCCGCCGCCGCCGGAGGGCTTTTTGCTCAGTTCCACCGTGACGGTGAGGCTGTCCTTGTCGGGAAGGATCTTGCCGTCCTTCGCGGTATACCCGCTGGCGCTGACCGTATAGGTGTAGGTCTCGTCCAGGTTCAGGGTATAGGTGCCGTCCGCATTCGCCTCGACGGCGGCCCCCCCGGCGTCCTTCACCTCCACCTTGGCGTCCTTGGGCGTCACGGCAAAGGTCACCTGGGCGGTCTTGGCGGGTTCGGTGCTCAAGGCCACTTCGATCGTGACGGTATCTCCCTCAGCAGGGGCCGTGATAGCGCCGGTCTTTGTGACGTAGCCTTCCGCGCTGACGCTGTAAGTATAAGTGCCGGCGGTGTTCAGGGTGTAGGTCCCGTCCTCGTTGGCGGGGACCGCCGCGTCGCCGTTTTTCACCTCCACCTTGGCGCCCTCGGGCGTCACGGTGAACGCGGCCTTGTAGGTCTTTGCGATCACAAAGGGATAGCCGGCCGCGCCGGTGTCGACGGCGGCGTATCCCTCGGCCAGGCAGGCGTCCGGCACCGCTTCGCTGAAGCTGCCGCCGCTGACCTTCAAGGTCCCAACATCGCCCCGCTTCTCGACCTTGCCTGTGAACTTGCCGCCCTCCACGGTCAAAACGGGCGCATCCGTGCCGGGCGCGCTTCCCTGGTTGACCAGCAGGACCGTTCCGCCGTCGGCCACGGTGAAGGTGCCGCCGGTGATCGTCGCCTTGCCCACGATAGCAGGATCCCCGGCCCAGTTGGAGCAGCGCAGGACGATCCATTCGCCGTCGTTGGTAAAGGTGCCGCCGGAGATCTCCCCAATGGTGCCGAAGTTCAAAATGGTGGCGGTCTCCTTGGCGCCCGCGCCGACGGTGAAGGTGCCGCCGGAGATCTCGCCCACATAGCTGTAATCGTCGTTCTTCAAAATCACGAAGTTGTGGGAGAACGCGCCGCCGGTGATCTTCTCAATTCTGGCCTGCTTGACGGCGGTGCCGCAGTTGCAGATCAAAGAGCTGTAATAGCTGTCGGACGTAACAACGGCGTTTTCCGTGATCTCTTCGATGGTGCCGTTGTTATAGACCACATACCAGCTGTTTCCGCCGTTGTTCTGGGGCGTGCTGCCCTTTTCCGCGCTGCGGGTCAACGTCACGTCGTCGATGGTCACGGTGCCGCTGTTGTACAGCGCGGCTCTGCCGTGGGACACGTTATCCACCGTCCCGCCGCCGGTGAGGGTCAGCGTGCCCTTGTTGGTGATGGTATGCTTGCGGTCCTTGTCGGCCGCATTCATGTCCTGGGCGGAAGCGGCGTTGGTCAGCGTATTGCCGTTCAGGTCCAGGGTGACGGCGCTGCCCGCGGGGACCGTAAAGCTGCCCGTGATATCCTTCGTCAGCTTGACCGTGAACGCGGAGATGTTCAGCGCCAGCAGCTCCGTCAGAGCTTCCGCAGACGCCACTTCAAAGATGCCTCCGGTCACCGACTTACTGGAAATGCTGTCCCAGTTGTCAAACAGGACGGCGGACTTCTCCGCCGCGCCGGAGAACGTGCCTCCTTTGATATCCACATTAATAGTGGCGGTGGAGATGGCGTTGGTCGCGCACTCATGGACCGCATAGCCATGCGTGCTGGACAGTTCGCCGCCCTTGACGATCAGCGCGATCCTGCCCTGATAGCCCGCAGAGGTATCCATGGTAACGGCGTCGCCGGTGGGGCCGCCGCCGTTGCCGTTGGCTGCGGGCGCCGTGTAGGCGCCGGTCCCCTCAACCACGCCGTCATGGACTGTCAGCGTGCCGGCCTTCATATAAACGCCGGAATAGCCGGACACCAGGCCGCTCTTCACGTTGATCTCACCGCAGCCCGCCATGTAGATGGCGTCGTCATCATCGTTTCGGACCGTTGCGCCGTCGATGTTGATGACATTGTTGGCCTTGTCCAGGCCGTTGGTGATAAGGCCCGCGCTGCCGCCGCTGGTGACGACGGTGCCTCCGTTCAGGTTCAGCGTCGCGCCGCTGTCCACACGGATGCCGTTATAGCCCCTGCTGCCCTGAATGGCGCCGCCGTCGCCGCTGTCGGTGACCGTCAGCGCCGCGCTTTCGCCTCCGACCACGATCACGTCACCGGACGTGGAGGACAGCGTATTGCCGTTCAGGTCCAGCGTGACCGCGCCGGAAACCAGCAGCCGGACGTCCATCGCCAGGGCGCCGCCCAACTGATAGTCTCCGGCCGGGATCTCCTTGACCGAAACCTTGGTCCCATTGGCCAGCGTATAGGTGCTCGTCTCAACAGAGCCCATCACCTCTTCAAACGTGTAATACTCGTTTTGCGCATCGGGTTGGTTCTCCCCCGCTCCGTCCGCCGTGAAGAGCACAGGAGCTTCCTCCTCCGGCGCTTCCGCACGGGAC
>JAEXWS010000193.1 GCA_023406225.1 Bacillota bacterium
GCGTGGCTTGTATCGGTTCCGATGACCGCCGGGGCAGCCTGACTGCTGTGGGCGCCGTGTCTCCCCCGGGCGGCGACCTCTCCGAGCCTGTCTCCCAGGCCACCATGCGGATCGTGAAGGTGTTCTGGGCCCTGGATGCGTCCCTGGCCTACAAGCGTCATTTCCCGGCCATCAACTGGCTGAATTCCTACTCGCTGTACTTGGACTCCCTGAAGCCCTGGTTCGACGAGAACCTGGGACCGGAGTTCATGCGGGACCGGGGCGCGGCCATGAGCATCCTCCAAAACGAGGCCAGCCTGAACGAGATCGTCCAGCTGGTGGGCAAGGACGCCCTGTCGCCCGCCGACCAGCTCACGCTGGAAGTGGCCCGGATGGTCCGGGAGGACTTCCTCCAGCAAAACGCCTTCACCGATATCGACGGCTATTCCAGCTACGACCGCCAGGAGAAGCTGCTGGCCATGATCCTGCACTACGAGACGCTCTGCCGGGATGCCATCGCCAAGGGCGCGGACGTGATGAAGCTCTTCGATATCCCCGCCAGGGAGAAGATCGGCCGCGCCAAGAGCGTGCCCGCCGAGGAGTATGCGCAGGTCTATGAGGAGATCGAAACGGAGATGGCGCGGGAGATCGCGGAGATCGCCGCTCAGGGAGGTGACAACTGATGATCCGTGAATATAAGACCGTAGAGGAGATCGTAAGCCCTCTGATGATGGTCCGCATGGTGGAAAACGTCACCTACGACGAGCTGGTGGAAGTGGAGCTGCATGACGGCTCCGTTCGCCGGGGCAAGGTGCTGGAGGTCAACGGCGACACCGCCGTCGTCCAGCTGTTTGAGTCCGCCGCGGGCATCAACCTGGCGGACGCCAAGGTCCGCTTCCTGGGCCATCCCTTGCAGCTGGGCGTGTCCGGCGATATGCTGGGCCGCGTGTTCAACGGCATGGGCCAGCCCATCGACGGCGGCCCCGACATTTTGCCGGAGGAGTACCGGGACATCAACGGCCTGCCCATGAACCCCGCCGCCCGGGACTATCCCAACGAGTTCATCCAGACCGGCGTTTCCACCATCGACGGCTTGAACACCCTGGTCCGCGGCCAGAAGCTGCCTATTTTCTCCGGGTCCGGCCTGCCTCACGCGAACCTGGCGGCGCAGATCGCCCGGCAGGCCAAGGTGCGGGGCGATGTGGCCAGCAACTTCGCCGTGGTGTTCGCCGCCATCGGCATCACCTTCGAGGAGTCGGAGTTCTTCGTCAGTGAGTTCCGCCGCACCGGCGCCATCGACCGGACCGTGCTGTTTTCAAACCTGGCCAACGACCCCGCCGTGGAGCGCATCTCCACCCCCCGCATGGCCCTGACCGCCGCCGAGTATCTGGCCTTTGAAAAGGGGATGCACGTGCTGGTCATCATGACCGATATCACCAACTACGCCGAGGCCCTGCGCGAGGTCTCCGCCGCCAAGAAAGAGGTCCCCGGCCGCCGCGGCTTCCCCGGCTACCTGTACACGGACCTGGCGACGCTCTATGAGCGCGCGGGCCGCCGCCTGGGCAACCCCGGCTCCATCACCCTCATCCCCATCCTGACCATGCCCGAGGACGACAAGACCCACCCCATCCCCGACCTGACGGGCTATATCACCGAGGGTCAGATCATCCTGAGCCGGGCGCTGTACCGCCAGGGCATCCATCCCCCCGTGGACGTGCTGCCCAGCCTTTCCCGTTTGAAGGACAAGGGCGTGGGCGAGGGCAAGACCCGGGAGGACCACGCCAGCACCATGAACCAGATCTTCGCCGCCTACTCCACCGGCAAGGACAACAAGGAGCTGATGAGCATCCTGGGGGAAGCCGCCCTGACGCCCACGGACCTGCTGTACGCCAAGTTTGCCGACGAATTTGAAAAGCGTTATGTGAACCAGGGCTATGAGGAGAACCGCTCCATTGAAGAGACGCTGGACCTGGGCTGGGAGCTTTTGAGCATCCTGCCCAAGGCCGAGCTGAAGCGGATCAAGCCCGAGCTGATCGAGAAATACTGGCCGAAGAAAGACCAGGAATAAGGAGGGGGGTCACCAATGGCGAATATCACGGTAAGCCCCACCCGTATGGAGCTCACCCGCCTCAAGGGCAAGCTGCGCACCGCTCAGCGGGGCCACAAGCTGCTCAAGGACAAGCGGGATGAGCTGATGAAGCAGTTTCTGGACACGGTCCGGGAGGTCCGCGCCCTCCGCGCTGAGGTGGAGGAGGAGCTGATGACGGTGCACAAGTCCTTCACCGTCGCCTCCGCCCTCATGAGCTCCGAGGCCATGGAGCAGGCGCTGGTGTACCCCAAGCAGAGCGTGGAACTGACGATGACGTTCCAGAACATCATGTCCGTCAACGTTCCCGTCTACCAGTACCAGACAAAGACCAAATCCGACTCCGACATCTACCCCTACGGCTTCGCGGCCACCTCCGGCGAGCTGGATACCGCCGTGGACGCTCTGGGAAGGGTGTTTCGGAAGATGCTCAAGCTGGCGGAGATCGAAAAATCCGCCCAGCTCATGGCGGAGGAGATCGAAAAGACCCGCCGCCGGGTGAACGCCCTGGAATACGTGGTCATCCCGGATACCCAGGACTCCATCCGCTATATCACCATGAAGCTGGATGAAAACGACCGCGCCACCACCACCCGGCTGATGAAGGTGAAGGATATGCTGCTCAAGCAGGCCATCGAAGAGCAGCGCGTCCGGGACGAGAAGGCCATGCAGGCGTTCAAGGCCCAGGAAATTTAAAACCAATGGCTGGGCGGTGCGGCGAATGCCGTACCGCTTTGCCGGTTTACACAAAGGAGAACCAACATGCACGCTGTACATGCGATCACCCCCGACCTCTTCTGGCTGGGCGCCTCCGACCGGCGGCTGGCCCTGTTCGAGAACGCGTTTCCCGTGCCCCGGGGCGTCAGCTACAACGCCTATCTGGTCCGGGACGAAAAGACGGTCCTGCTGGACACGGCGGACATGGCCGTGAGCGAACGGTTCATGGAAAATCTGGAATACGCGCTGGACGGCAGGCCGCTGGATTATCTGGTGGTGAACCATATGGAGCCGGACCACTGCGCCACCCTGGGCGAGGTGCTGCGCCGTTGGCCGGGCGTTCAGGTGGTGGGCAATTCCAAGACCCTGTCCATGATCGGCCAGTTTTTCAGCTATGACATGGAGGGCCGGACCTTGACGGTCAAGGAAGGCGACGTCCTGACCACCGGGCGGCACACGTTTTCCTTCTACATGGCGCCCATGGTCCACTGGCCGGAGACGATGGTCACTTACGACGCGGCGGACAAGGTCCTCTTCTCCGCCGACGCCTTCGGCACCTTCGGCGCCCTCAGCGGGAACCTGTACGCCGACGAGCTGGACTTTCCCCATGAGTGGCTGCCGGACGCCCGGCGGTATTACGCGAACATCGTGGGCAAGTACGGCGCGCAGGTCCAGGCGCTGCTGAAAAAGGCCGCCGGACTGGAGATCCAATACCTCTGCCCGCTCCACGGGCCCGTGTGGCGGCAGGAGATCGAGTGGTACGTGGAAAAGTACCAGCGCTGGAGCACCTATACCCCGGAGGACCGGGCCGTGGCCATCTTCTGCGGCTCCGTCTACGGCCATACGGAAAACGCGGCGGATATCCTGGCCTGCCGCCTGGCCGAGCGGGGCGTGAAAAACATCGCCCTTTACGACGTGTCCGTAACTCACGTTTCCCACCTGGTATCCGAGGCGTTCCGGTGCAGCCATCTGGTGCTGGCCTCCGCCACGTACAACGGCGGCATCTTCACTCCCATGGAGAACCTGCTGCTGGATCTGAAGGCCCACGGCCTGCAAAACCGCACGGTGGCTCTCATCGAAAACGGCACCTGGGCGCCCCAGTCCGGGCGGCTGATGCGGGAGATCGTAGGCTCTATGAAGAACATGACGGTGCTGGACGACGCCGTGAGTCTCCGCTCCTCCGTGAAAGAGGAGCAGAGAGCGGCGCTGGAAGCCCTGGCGGATAAGCTGGCGGCGGAGCTGGCGACCTAACAAAAAGAACGCCGGATGCGATGCATCCGGCGTTCTTTTTTTTCGTATCCGGGGCGCTCAGAGCAGCGTGACCCCGGCGGCCTCACAGCCGGCGATGGTGTCTTGGTCCCACAGGCTGACCTGCACCTCGCCGATGTGGCAGGTGCCCAGCAGCAGCATGCACACCCGGGACATCCCGATGCCGCCGCCGATGGACTGGGGCAGCCTGCCTTCCAGCAGCATCTGGTGGAAGGGGAGCTTGCGGCGGTGGTCGCAGTTGGCGGCCGTCAACTGGCGGTCCAGGGCGGCGGCGTCCACCCGGATGCCCATGGAGGAGATCTCAAAGCGGCTTTCCAGCACAGGGTTCCACATCAGAATATCGCCGTTCAGCTCCCAGTCGTCATAGTCGGGGGCGCGGCCGTCGTGCTTGGAGCCGTCCCGCAGGGTCTTGCCGATCTGCATCAGAAAGACCGTGTGGTGCCTCCGGCAGATCTCCGTCTCCCGCTCGTTGGGGGTCAGGTCGGGAAAGCGGTCCGCCAGCTCCTGGGTGGTGATAAAATACACGTCCCGGTCCGGCTTGTATTTCAGGACAGGAAAGGCGTTGCGCAGGGCGGCGGCGGTGTCGCACAGGGTACCCACGATGTCCCGGACGGTCTCCTTCAAATAGAGCACGTTGCGGTTCTGGGGATCGATGTGCTTTTCCCAGTCCCACTGGTCCACATAGATGGAGTGGATGTTATCCACCTCCTCGTCCCGGCGGATGGCGTTCATGTCGGTGTAAAGGCCGGTGCCCACCTTGAACTCATAGCGCATCAGGGCCAGGCGCTTCCATTTGGCCAGGGAGTGGACCACCTGGCCGTCGGTGCCCACATCGGGGATGTCGAAGGTGACGGCGCGTTCCACGCCGTTCAGATCGTCGTTCAGTCCGGTGGCGCCGTCCACGAACAGGGGGGCGGAGACGCGGTGGAGGTTCAGCCGCACCGTCAGACTGTGCTGAAACTCCTGGTGGATCAGTTCAATGGCCCGCTGGAGCTCGTTGTTGGTCAGCGGCATCCGGTAGCCGGCGGGGATCGTGAGTTTGCTCATAAGTTGAAGAGTCCTTTCAAGTTGAATGTTACAAAAAGAGGGATGCAGCCCAGGGCGTGACGTATGCCTCCATCAGCGCGGCCGCAAGCAGCAGGGGGATCAGCACCAGCAAAAGCAGCCGGGAGATCAGCACCAGACAGTCCCACAGGCCCAGGGCGGTCTTGTCCCGGCGGCACCGCCGGGTCAGCTGGCCACAGACATAAAGGCCCATGGAGAGGGCCAGGACCATGGACGGGAATTCAAAAATGCCGTGGGGCAGAAGCGCGGCCAGGAACACGGCCAGGGAAAGGCCGTTCGCCGCGTAATAAGCGGCCAGCGCGCCCAGCAAAATGGCGTTCATGCCCAGGGCCAGGGCGGGGAGTTGGACGAAGGGGATCAATCCGTAGATCATGGTGAAGGCCATGGCCCGCAGATTGTTGGAGAACAGGGCCGGGACGGATAACGCGCCGGACCCGTCCAGGATATCCGCGGAGGAGAACCATCCCAAAACAGACCCCATCAGCCGGTCCAGCAGATCGGGGAATGCAAGAAAGAAAGCGAAGGATAACAGGATCAAAAGGCAGAAGGCGGCGGCGCAGCGCCGGACCTCCGCCGCCCAGCCGTCCTTCCAGGCGTCCCGCAGGCCGCCGAACTGGTACTGCAAAACGCCCTTCAGCATGACCGAAGCTTTTCAAGGCCCAGGCGCAGACGGCGCAGCGTCTCGTCTTTTCCAAGGATATGGCACAGCTCCACCGCTCCGCCGGGCGTCACCAGCTTGCCCGCCGCCGCAATGCGGACGGGCCACATCAGCGTGGCGTTTTTGACCTCCAGCTTCGCGGCAAGGCCCGTCAGAGTATCGTGGACGGCCTCCGCGGTCCATGCTTCGACGCCCTCCAGGGCTGGGATGGCGGCCTCCAGCATAGCGGCGGAGATCTTGGCGTCTGTCTTGGATTTTTTGTTGGTAAAAAACTCCGCGTCATAGTCCGGGAGCCGGTCGAAGAAATCCACCTTTTCGGGGATGTCCGTCAGCTTTTCGCACCGGGCCTGAAGCAGGGCGGCCACGGCGGCGGCGTCGATGGCGGGATCTTGCACGCTCCGGCGGATATAGGGCTCCGCGGCCCTGGCGAAGTCCTCCGGAGACAGGGCGCGCAGATAGGTGGCGTTGAAATAGTCCAGCTTGGCCAGATCGAAAATGGCGGGGGACTTGGAGATGCCCGCGATGTCAAAGACCTTCACCAGCTCGTCCAGGGAGAAGATCTCCTGCTCGGCGTATTCGCCCTTGGGCGCCCAGCCCAGCAGGGCCACGTAATTCAAAACCGCGTCGGTCAGATACCCTTCGGCGATCAGGTCCTCGTAGGAGGGGTCCCCGTGGCGCTTGGACATCTTGTTGTGCTGGTCCCGCATGACGGGGGAGCAGTGGACATAGGTGGGGATGTCCCAGCCGAAGGCCTCGTACAGCAGGTTGTACTTGGGGGCGGAGGACAGGTATTCGCTGCCCCGGACCACATGGGTAATGCCCATCAGGTGGTCGTCCACCACGTTGGCGAAGTTATAGGTGGGCAGACCGTCCCGCTTGAGGAGCACCTGGTCGTCCAGCGTCTTGTTTTCCACCGTGATGTCCCCGAAGGACACGTCGTGGAAGGTGGTGACGCCCTCGCGGGGGATGCGCTGGCGGATGACGTAGGGCCTGCCCGCCGCCAGGTTCGCGGAGACCTCCCCGGCGCTCAGCGCGCGGCAGGGGTCCTCGCGGCGGTCGAAGCCCTCCTCCTCCGTCTTTTCGCAGAAGCAGTAATAGGCCGCGCCCCGCTCCACCAGAAGCTCGGCGTATTTGCCGTACAGACCACGGCGCTGCGACTGGATATAGGGGCCCACGGGGCCGCCCACGTCGGGCCCCTCGTCGTGGTCCAGGCCGCATTCCGCCATGGTGCGGTAAATGACGTCGGTGGCGCCCTCCACCAGGCGGCCCTGGTCGGTGTCCTCGATGCGGAGGATAAAGGTGCCGTCCGCGTGCCGGGCGATGAGCCAGGTGTACAGCGCGGTGCGCAGATTGCCCACGTGCATGTAGCCGGTGGGGGAGGGGGCGAACCGGGTGCGGACCTTCCCCCTGGGGATGCGGGCCTCCATCTCTTCAAAAAATGCCATATCAAGAGCCATGAATGAACCTCCATGCCAAAAATTACATAAAACAGCAACTTACATTATCTCTATTATCCTGGAGAATGTCAAGAATGGATTGCGCTTTTCAGGACCTTGTGCTATACTTTATTAGTTAAATTTTGCCCATTTGCGCGAATTTGCGTTCAATAATTTGTGAGGTGTTCGGACCATGGAAAACGAAATCCGGAAAAAGAGAATTTTCAGCGGCATCCAGCCCAGCGGTGAATTGACCCTGGGCTCTTATATGGGGGCCATCAAGAACTGGGTGGCGCTGCAGGATGAGTATGAGTGCGTCTACTGCATCGTGGACATGCACGCCATCACCGTCCGGCAGAACCCGGCGGACCTGCGCCGCCGGGCGCTGTGCCAGCTGGCCCAGTATATCGCCTGCGGCCTGGACCCGGAGAAGAACATCATGTTCATCCAGAGCCATGTGCCCCAGCACGCGGAGCTTGGCTGGATCCTGGGCTGCTACACCCAGTTCGGCGAGCTTTCCCGCATGACCCAGTTCAAGCAGAAGTCCCAGCAGCACGCGGACAACATCACCGCGGGCCTGTTCACCTACCCCGTGCTGATGGCGGCGGACATCCTGCTGTATCAGGCGGACCTGGTGCCCGTGGGCGCGGACCAGAAGCAGCACGTGGAGCTGTGCCGGGATATCGCCCAGCGCTTCAACGGCGTATACAGCGAGACGTTCACCCTGCCCGAGCCCTTCATCCCCAAGATGGGCGCCCGGGTCATGAGCCTGGGGGACCCTTCCAGCAAAATGAGCAAATCCGACCCGGACGGCTGCGTGTACCTCATGGACAAGCCCGAGGATATCCGGCGGAAGTTCAAGCGCGCCGTCACGGACAGTGAGACGGCGGTGAGATTCGATAAGGAGAACAAGCCGGGCGTGTCCAACCTTTTGACCATCTACTGCGCCGCCGTGGGCAAGACCGTGGAAGAGGCGGAGGCGGATTTTGCCGGCCAGGGCTACGGCGTGTTCAAGCCCGCCGTGGCGGACGCGGTGGTGGAGTTGCTGCGCCCCATCCGGGAGGAGACGGACCGGCTCCTTCATGACAAGGCGTATCTGGAGAGCGTGTACCGGGACGGCGCCCAGCGTGCCCAGCGTCTGGCGGGAAAGACCCTCTCCAAGGTCCAGCGCAAGATCGGCTTCATCGCCCGCTGACGGAGGAGCGCTATGCCTTTTGAAAATCAATTGATCGCCTATGTGGTCCTGGCGCTGCTGGCGGCCCTGGTGATCAGCTTTTTGATGACGCCGGTGGTAAAGACCTTCGCCTACAAGGTGGGCGCCATCGACGTGCCCAAGGACGCCCGCCGGATGCACAAGGTGCCCATTCCCCGGCTGGGCGGGCTTGCCATCTTCATCGGCTTTATGGTGAGCATCCTGCTCTTCGTTCCCATCCGGGGCAATCAGCAAATGCAGAGCATTCTGCTGGGCGCCGTGATCATCGTGGTCCTGGGCGTGGTGGACGACATCATGGCCCTGCCCGCCATGTTCAAATTCGTGGTGCAGATCGTGGCGGCGCTGATCCCCGCCCTGAACGGCGTGGTGATCCGGGCAT
Organism: Bacillota bacterium; assembly: GCA_023406225.1. Taxonomy (GTDB): domain Bacteria; phylum Bacillota; class Clostridia; order Oscillospirales; family Oscillospiraceae; genus Oscillibacter. Next base: position 8,803 of record JAEXWS010000193.1, read on the forward strand.
TTTCCAATCCCAATGTTTTTTCCGATAATCTCTATTGGGTCCTGGGCTGGCTTTCCATCCCCATCACGGTCCTGTGGATCGTGGCCATCACCAACTCCGTGAACCTGATCGACGGTCTGGACGGCCTTGCAAACGGCGTTTCCGCCATCTCGGCCACCACGGTCCTGGTCATCGCCCTGCTGACCAGCGAGATGCAGGTGGCCATCGTCATGGCGGCGCTGGTGGGGGCCTGCGTGGGATTCATGCCCTATAACATGAATCCCGCGAAGATGTTCATGGGGGACACGGGCGCCACCTTCCTGGGCTTCATCCTGGCCACCATGTCCATCCAGGGGCTTTTCAAATTCTACGCGGTCATCTCCTTCGCGGTGCCGTTCCTGATTTTGGGCCTTCCCATCTTCGACACGGCCTTCGCCTTCATCCGCCGCATCGCCCACGGACAAAGCCCCATGCACGCCGACCGGAGCCACATCCACCACCGGCTGATCGATATGGGGCTGAACCAGAAGCAGGCGGTGGCCACGCTGTACGTCATCTCCGCCATCCTGGGCCTCTCCGCCGTGGTGCTGACCACCGGCGGCGAGCAGAAGGCCATGCTGTTTTTCGCGGCGCTTTGCATCGTGGCGGTGGTGGCGGCCCGGGTGGTGTTCCCCAAGGAGGTCAAAGAGGAGCTGAAGGAAGAGCTGGAGGAGATGAAAGAGCACGGCCGCCGCGAGGGCCGTGTGGACAAGCCCGAGAAAGACGAGGAATCATAAATGGAAAAACTGCGCATCATGAGCGTGTTCGGCACCCGGCCGGAGGCCATCAAAATGGCTCCGCTGGTGCGGGAGCTGGCCTCACGGGAGGAGATCGAGAGCCTTTGCTGCGTCACGGCCCAGCACCGGCAGATGCTGGACAGCGTGCTGGACGTTTTTGATTTGAAGCCGGACTACGATCTGGACATCATGACCCCCCGGCAGACCCTGTCCACCATCACCAGCAAGTGCCTTTTGGGCATGGACGAGGCCATTAACGCGCTGAAGCCGGATATGATCCTGGTCCACGGAGATACCTCCACCACCTTTGCCGGAGCCCTCTCCGCCTTTTACCACCAGATCCCGGTGGGGCACGTGGAGGCTGGTCTTAGGACCTACGACAAGTATTCCCCCTTTCCAGAGGAGATGAACCGAAAGCTGGTCTCCGCCATTGCGGAGCTGTATTTCTGCCCCACGGTGAACAACAAGAACAACCTCCTCAGAGAGGGGATCGGCGACGGCCTGTTCGTCACCGGGAACACCGTCATTGACGCGCTGAAAACCACCGTCCGGGACGATTACAGGTTTACCACCGGCGAGCTGAACCACCTGCCCTACGGAGAGAAAAAGATCCTTCTCGTCACCTGCCACCGGCGGGAGAACTACGGCGAGCCTATGAAGCAGATCATGCTGGCCCTGCGTCAGATCGCGGAGCAGCACGAGGATGTGGAGCTGGTATATCCCGTCCACCTCAGCCCGGTGGTCCGGGAGGCGGTGGACGCTTATCTCCGGGGCGCGCCCCGGGTCCATTTGATCGACCCCCTGCCCGCCGACGAGATGCACAACCTCATGGCCCGGTGCTTCCTGGTGCTGACGGATTCCGGCGGCCTCCAGGAGGAGGCGCCCGCGCTGGGAAAGCCGGTGCTGGTGCTGCGCCGGGAGACGGAGCGGCCCGAGGCCGTGGCCGCCGGGACCGTGAAGCTGGCGGGAGTGGTCCAGGATGATATCGTCACCATGGCGGAGCGGCTGATCTGTGATAAGGCCGCTTACGCCAAAATGGCCCGCGCGGTGAACCCCTATGGCGACGGCCACGCCTGCCGCCGGATCGCGGACGCCGTTTTGTGGCGGTTCGGCCGGGGAGACCGCCCCGCCGACTATTTGGCGTAAATCGCCTGGAAAGGGGGGAGCGGCATGGACAGGCGGAAGGTCAACCGCATCACGGCTGGCTTCGTGGTGCTGGTGGCGCTGGTGGTCTCGCTGATGCTGGTCAACAGCCTGCGCCGCTCCGCCCATATCACGCTCCCGGCCCAGACGGAGACGCCGGGGGTGTCGCCGGGCGCGCCGGAGGGCGGCGAGGCGCTGACGGTGGTGGAGATCACCCCCGACACGGTGCAGGCGGCGATCGCAACGCTGGACCGGCCCGCGGAGTACCGCCGGACCATCCAGGTGGAGCAGGTCTGGAGCGGCGGCAGCGGCATGACCTCCATCAGCGTGGCCGTCAGCGGCGGAAGGACCCGCACCGACCGGACGATGCCGGACAAGCAGGTGCGCCACGCCGTGACCGACGGGACGACCACCTACATCTGGTACAACCAGGAGCAGACGGTCTATAGCGGCCCGGCGGGCGGCATCTCGGCGGATAACGAGCAGATCATCCTGACCTATGAGGATGTGTTGGCTCTGCCCGCCGGGGAGATCACCGCCGCCGACTACCAGGCCGTTTCCGATGTGCGCTGCATTTATGTAGAGACGGCGGAGGACGCCGGGGGCTATGTCCAGCGCTACTGGGTCAGCGTGGACACGGGGCTTCTGGTGGCGGCCGAACGGCTGCTGGACGGGGAGACGGTCTACCGCATGGGCGCGCTGACGCTGGACGCGGCGGCACCCACCGAGGCGGATTTCACCCTGCCGGACGGCACGGTGGTCCCGGCGGCGGAAGGATAAGGAAAAAAGCACCCGGGGGACGGCGCATGGTACGCGCCGGTCCCCCGGGTGCTTTTCAGGCCCGCCGAAAAGATCAGGCGGTGTGGGGCGCGTGGCCGGTCTCCTCGTCCGTGCGGAAGAGCAGGGTGATGCACCAGAGACCCGCCAGTCCCACCAGGGCGTAGATGATCCGGGACAGGACGGCCATTTGGCCGCCGCACAGGAACGCCACCGTATCGAAGCCGAACAGGCCGATGCCGCCCCAGTTCAGAGCGCCGATAATGGCCAGGACCAGCGCGATTTTGTCGATAACCATGATAAAACCTCCAATCATGCGGTTGATCTGGCGTTAGTGTTTCCACGCCATGGAAAAGTATGCGCGCGGAAAAGGTGGACCTTTTGAATGAAATTTGCAAATTGCATTGAAAAGCGCCGGGGCGGTATTGTATAATCATACCAAACACCTGCGAAGAACGCACAAATTACTGAGATAAGGGGAAAGCGTATGAATATTGTATGCCTGGATATGGAAGGCGTCCTGGTGCCTGAGATCTGGATCGCGTTTTCGGAGGCCAGCGGCATTCCGGAGCTGAAGCGCACCACCCGGGACGAGCCGGACTATGATAAGCTGATGAAGTGGCGGCTCGGCATCCTGAAGGAGCACGGCCTGGGCCTGCGGGAGATCCAGGACACCATCGCCAAGATCGACCCGCTGCCCGGCGCGAAGGAATTTTTGGACGAGCTGCGCGCCACCACCCAGACCCTCATTCTCAGCGACACCTTTGAGGAATTTGCAAAGCCCCTGATGAAAAAGCTGGGCTGGCCCACCATTTTCTGCAATTCCCTGGAGGTGGCGGAGAGCGGGGAGATCACTGGCTTCAAAATGCGCTGCGAGCACTCCAAGCTCACCACCGTCAAGGCTTTGCAGTCCATCGGCTATGAGACCATCGCCAGCGGCGACAGCTACAACGACCTGGGCATGATCCAGGCCAGCAAGGCGGGCTTCCTCTTCAAGAGCACGGACAAGATCAAGGCGGACCACCCGGAGCTGCCCGCCTTTGAGGAGTTTGACGATCTGCTGGCCGCCATCAAGGCCGCGCTGTAAGAAAAGCCGCTGTATTTCTGAACAAGAAGAAAGGGAGACGCCGTTATGAACGAGAAATTCAACAAGCTTGGCTTTTACCCCGCCGATATCCTGCTGCCCAAAGAGGCGGATATGACGAAGTGGGCCGTGGTGGCCTGCGACCAGTTCACCTCCCAGCCGGAGTATTGGCAGGCGGTGGAGGACACCGTAGGCGCCGCGCCGTCCACCCTCCGGCTGATCCTGCCGGAGGCCAAACTGGGAAGTCCCGAGGAGGACGCCGACATCGCGGCCATCAACGACGCCATGAAGGGCTATCTGGACGGGGGCGTGTTCAAGACCCTGCCGGATTCCCTGCTGTACATCCAGCGCCTCCAGTCCGACGGCAAGGTCCGCCACGGCCTCATCGGCATGGTGGACCTGGACCAGTACGACTTCACCCCCGGCTCCGGCGCGCTGATCCGGGCCACCGAGGGCACGGTCCTCTCCCGCATCCCGCCCCGGGTCCGCGTCCGTCAGGACGCGCCCATCGAGCTGCCCCACGTCATGCTGCTGATCGACGATCCGGACAGGACCGTTATCGAGCCCCTGGCCGGAGGGACCGCCGGGATGGAGAAGCTCTATGACTTCGATCTCCAGCAGGGCGGCGGCCATTTGACCGGCTGGAAGCTGACGGACGCCCAGCAGGACGCGGCGGCGGACGCGCTGACGGCCCTTTGCAGCGAGGCGGAGATGGAGAAGAAGTACGGCATGAAGGGCGCTGCGCCCCTGCTGTTCGC
>JAEXWS010000226.1 GCA_023406225.1 Bacillota bacterium
ATCAACACCTCCGAGATCCGCGTCTCCGTCCTGCTGGACGAGGAGGATACCGGCCGGGCCGTGAAGGCCATCCACGCGAAGTTCTTCGACGAGATCTGAGGAAGGGCTTCCCGCGGACGTTCCGGGAGAGAACGGTGAAAAACGGCGGGGCGTGCCTGGAAGAGCATGCCCCGCTGTTCTGCCCGCCCCGCGGCCCGCATAGAGTGGGGCGAGGTGAGCGTGCTATGAGACAGTCCTTCAACCACTTTGCCGTGCGCTATCTGACCGCCGTTTTGCTGGGCCTCCTGCTTTTGCTGCTGCACGGCCCGGTCCAGGGGGGCGTGTTCGCCCCGCTCGTGCCCCAGTCGCCCAGCGGCTGGGAGCTTTCCAAGCTGGCGTTCTGGCCCATGCTGGCGGCCTGCCTGGCCGCGGAGGGGGTCCGGGGACTGCCCGCCGCCGTGCTGACGCCGCCCGTCACGGCACTTGTCTGCTGGGCCGTCCAGGCGGCGGAGGGCGGCGGAAGGCTGTGCCTGACCTTCTGGGTGGCGCTGGCGGCGGCGGGGACCGCCTTCGGGCCGGACGGCGGGAAGCGGCGGCGGCTTTGGGCGGCGCTGGCCGTTCTTTTGGCGGCGTGTTATGTCCTGCTGACCTATCTGCCTCCGGCGTGGGGCCCATTCCTGGCCCCCACGGCCGCGTTTCCGGACTGAGGATTTACTTTTCAGGCCGGATATGCTATAATCAAACACCGATTCACAGATGCTGCCGCTCCGGTCCCGGGGCCGGAGCGAACAAGGAGGAACTGCTATGAACGCCATCGTGACCGTTGTGGGCCAGGACCGGGTGGGCATCATCGCCGCCGTGTGTATCCTGCTGTCCGAGTATAACGTCAACATTCTGGATATCTCCCAGACGATCCTGCAAGGGGCCTTCACCATGGTCATGGCCGTGGATGTGGGACAGGCCACCGCCTCGGTTGGGGAGCTGGGCGCCGCCCTTGGAGAGCTGGGGACCAAGATGGACCTCTCCATCCGCATCCAGCGGGAGGAGATCTTTGACGCCATGCACCAGATCTGACGGTTTCGGGGGAGAGTCTGTCTCCCCCCGGCCCTGCCCGCCGCCGGCCTGGGGGCGGGCGTGTTTGCCCTGTGGGCGAACAGGAAAAGGAATGTCCGGCAGGGGCCGGACATGATCTCAAGCCGTTCTTTCGCAGTTTGCGGAAGGACCGGGGGAACCGCGGGTCCCTCCCCCTTTGCGGCGCCCGCGGGCGCGGGAGGGCAACGCTTTACAGTTGGAGGCATTTTATGCTCAATCAGAAGGATATTCTCTCCACCATCGAAATGATCGACCAGCAGCATCTGGACATCCGCACCATCACCATGGGCATATCGCTCCTGAGCTGCTGCGACCCGGACCCCAAGCGGGCCTGTGAGAAGATTTACGACAAGATCGCTCGCTATGCGGAGGATCTGGTAAAGACCGGCCGGGATATCGAAAACGAGTTCGGCATCCCCATCGTCAATAAGCGCATCTCCGTCACGCCCATGGCCCTGGTGGCCGCCGCCAGCATGACGGAGGACTACGTGCCCTTCGCCCTGGCCATGGACCGGGCGGCCAAGACCTGCGGCGTGAACTTCCTCGGCGGCTATTCCGCCCTGGTGCACAAGGGGATGACCCAGGCGGACGAGCGGCTTATCCGCTCCATCCCCGAGGCGCTGGCCAGCACGGAATTTGTCTGCTCCTCCGTCAACGTGGGGTCCACCAAGGCGGGCATCAACATGGACGCGGTGGCCCTGATGGGCCGCATCATCAAGGAGACGGCCAGGGCCACGGAGGACCAGGACGGCCTGGGCTGCGCCAAGCTGGTGGTGTTTTGCAACGCGGTGGAGGACAATCCCTTTATGGCGGGCGCGTTCCATGGCGTGGGCGAGGCGGAAAAGGTCATCAATGTGGGCGTCTCCGGTCCCGGCGTGGTGCATCACGCGCTCCAGTCCGTAAAGGGCCAGCCCTTCGACGTGGTGGCGGAGACCGTCAAAAAGACCGCCTTCCGCATCACCCGGATGGGCCAGCTGGTGGCCCAGGAGGCCAGCCGCAGGCTGGACACGCCCTTTGGCATCGTGGATCTGAGCCTGGCGCCCACCCCCGCCGTGGGAGACAGCGTGGCCCGCATCCTGGAGGAGATGGGCCTGGAGACCTGCGGCACCCACGGCACCACCGCCGCGCTGGCGTTGCTGAACGACGCGGTGAAAAAGGGAGGCGTGATGGCGTCCTCCTCCGTGGGCGGGCTCTCCGGCGCGTTTATCCCCGTCAGCGAGGACGAGGGCATGATCGCCGCCGCCAAGGCGGGGACGCTGTGCCTGGACAAGCTGGAGGCCATGACCTGCGTGTGCTCCGTTGGGCTGGACATGATCGCCGTTCCCGGAGACACCCCGGCGGAGACGATTTCCGCCATTATCGCGGACGAGGCGGCCATCGGCATGGTGAACTGCAAGACCACGGCGGTCCGGCTGCTGCCCGCGCCGGGAAAGACGGTGGGCGGCACCATTGAGATGGGCGGCCTTCTCGGCAGCGCCCCGGTGATGCCGGTGCATCCGGAGTCCAGCGCGGCGTTCATCGCCCGGGGCGGACGGATCCCCGCGCCGCTGCACAGCCTGAAAAACTGAGCCGGCGGCGATGCGCGTCTTTCGGCGCGTTCGGCAGACCTCCTCAGCGTTCAACAGACGAGCAAGGCGGACAGCATACGCTGTCCGCCTTGCTTTTTTCCCGGCCCCCGCCGCCGGGGCGTCATATCGTCTCAGTCAGAAAAACCGTTTTGCACACGTCCCAGGAATCCACGGTTCCGTGCTGCCTTGCATAGACCTCCGGCAGGATATGCGCCAGATTCGTATACTCGTACAGACAATGCATGGAAAGCCCCCGGCCGATCTGCTCCAGGGCCGCCTGAGGGATATCCGCCTCCATGGTGCGTACCGGACCGCCTTCGGCGCGGGCCAGCTTGTGGCCCACGAAAAACCAGCTCCGGACCTCGCAGCCGCCCGGAACGGGTCTGGCGTAGTGCAGGAAACTGCTGACGAAATCGCCGTCCTTGGGGCCGCTCATGGCGGCGACCAACCGTCCGCCGTCCGCCTCCATGGCGTCCAGCGCCTCCCGGCTGAAGCCAAATTCCACCGGATCGAAAAACTTCAGCTTTTTATAACTGTACCGGTCGGATTCGTAGCCGGTGCCGTTGTCCTCCACCGCGTAGAGCAGGTTCCCATAGAGCCGCTGCTTCACCGTCAGGGCGGGATCGGTCAGCCGCCGCAGCGTCGCCTCGTCCACGATCATGCCCAAATGCTCCTCCGGGTCCCAAATGCGGCCGCGGATGGGGTCTGCGGGCATCCAGCAGAACCACCACTGGAACATTTCAGGCGTCACGTCCTTCATAAAGACCTTTCCGCAGACAAACGCGGTCCGGTCCGGCATGGCCTGCCAGCCCCGCTCCCGGGGAAGGTCCCCCTTGGAGAGGATGCGGAAGCGGTCGCTGACCGCCGTGGCGTTTGCAAGGCCCATGGGGCCGTTGTCCCCCAGCTCAGCCAGGGCCTCCGGGGCGGGCGTGTACCGTTCATAAAAAAACTTGGAATACCAGCGGGCGTTCTCTGCGTCCGTCAGGGGCGGGGGGGATACCTTTGCCATTGAAATGCACTCCTTTCCATACGTCTGCCGTTATCCGCAGACCGTAAAGACCTCCTGAAATTTTTCATTGGAGCAGACCTCCACGTCTCCGTCCAGATTCAGCGCCGGGCGGATCCCAACGGAATCGTTGTTCGCGTAGGTATAGCTCAGGGCGCCGTAGGGACTGGCCACCCGGTTCAAAAAGTCGTATCCCATATTGGCGGTGCGCACCCAGTACCACCAGCCGTACTTGGGATCGTAGATCTGGGGCGCGTCGAAGCGGGCGGAGGGACGCTCCGGATTGATCTTCCGTCCATATTTTTTCAGGACCTCCTCTGTGGGCGCGGTCTTGTAGGCGGTCGGATCGTAGGAAAGGGGGAAAACGGCCCCTTCCGCAAATCCATGCTCGTCTCCCTTTCCAAGCTCCGTGCGGCTGGGGATGAACACCCGCGCCCGCACAAAGGCCATCTCGCCCCGGTCCCGGTCTGTGCGCCGCAGATAGGGGACGTCCACCTCCCGCAGGGCTTGACGGAACGTCTCTGAAAACCGGCTCAGGAATCCCGGGCGGCCGGAATAGGATACCTCGCCGTAGCGGAGATAGGGCTCCTCCGGCGGCGTGTCCAGGGGATGGCTTTGGAAGTACCAGTGCTCCTGCGATGCGTTGAGCCATTGGTGGAGGTTGCTCGTTCCGTAATCGCCGCTGCCGTACAGCGCGGCCTGCCGCCATACCGGCTGGACGGGGCGCTCCGGCTCCGCCGCGTCCAGGCAGCCCAGTTCCACGATCTGCTTTGCCAGCAGCGTGACGCCTCCATAGCCCGGATGCTCCTTCGCGGCCACCAGGAACAAAAGGCCGCTTACGCCGTCCCGCACGACGCTGCCGATCTCCAATGCATGCAGTTTCAAAGGCACGCCTCCTTTCCGCAGACGTCCCGCTTGCAGTATGGACCCTCCGGCGGGATGCCTTTTTCCGCGAGCATGCGGTCGATGTGGGCGTGATGGCGTCTGCAATACATGCAAAAGCCGTGATTGGGACAGGTGCGGGTCAGACAGGGACACCTGGGGTTCATGCGGGCGTCGTCCGGAATGATGGTGTAGCTTTCTTCCATGCCGGGCTTGTCGGGGATCAATCCGTGTTCGATCTGCATATGAAGCTCCTTTTGATAAAAGGTGGAGGAAGGGCGGCCTTGCTAGGAAGGCTCACTGGACCTCTGCGGCCCATTTGGCCTCGGATTCCTTCACGAAGCTGCCGTTTTTCACGGCGGAGAATACCACCAGGGCGATGATGTTGATGATGGTGAGAATGGTGTATGCGACCTGGTACCCGCCCAGCCGGGTGGCCATTTGAACGATGACCAGGGTGCCCAGGGAGCCGGGGATCTGGCAGATGGGATACAAAACGCCGTAGGCGCGCTTGAAATTGGGAGCGCCCCAGTATTCAATGGTGATGGAGGTCAGGAAGTTCACCGCGCCGCCGATGACGCCGCCGCCGAAAAACAGGCCTGCGATCAGGAGGGGGAAGCTGGCGAAATAGCTGGCGGCCGCGCTGAACGCGCAGGAGAGGATGGTGAGGACAAAGCAGAGCTGGGTGCCCAGACGGGGACCCCATTTGCCGACCCCACCGCCGAAGATGTACATGGACAGGCCGGCGCAGCAT